>JAPLEB010000057.1 GCA_026391555.1 Bacteroidia bacterium
TTTGGCATATTTGGAGGACAAAATGGCGTATACATCCTTTCTTTGCTTCACCGGCTTGAAATTCCTCTTGTTGTCACGCTTCACACAATTATAAAAACCCCTTCCTACAACGAAAAAGCTGTATTGGTGGAAATATGCAAAATGGCCAATAAGATAGTCGTAATGAGCCATAAAGCCATTGAGTTTCTTACAACCATCTATAATGTAGATAAAAGGAAAATTGTATATATTGAACACGGAGTGCCTGATATTCAGTTTAACCAGCGCCAATCGCAAAAGGAGTTCAACCTCGAAAATAAAAAGATTTTTCTTACCTTTGGTTTTATTGGCCGGAATAAAGGGATTGAGACTGTAATAAAAGCTTTGCCAAAAGTTATTGATAGGTATCCGGATGTTTTATATATGGTTTTAGGGAAAACTCATCCGAATGTTCTTCGGTATTCCGGCGAAGAATACCGGAATTATCTTCAACATTTAGTCAAAAGTCTTAACCTGAACAATCATGTTTTTTTTCTGAACGAGTATATAAATCAAAAAGAATTATTTAAATATTTATCCGCGACAGATATTTACATTACCCCCTACATTAACGAGGCCCAGATTACCAGCGGTACACTTTCTTACGCGATAGGAGTGGGGGCAGCAGTTGTTTCAACACCTTACTGGCATGCCTCAGAGTTATTGGCAGATGGAAGAGGAAAGCTTTTTAACTTTAATGATACAAATGGTCTTTCAACTATTCTTTTGGAATTGTTAGATAACCCGGATGAATTGAAAAATCTTCGAAAAAAAGCACATGATTATGGCAGAAAAATAACATGGCCCAAGACTGGAGAAAAATATATTGCAGTGACAAAAAAAATTCTGGGGGGAAGGCCAAAATTACCCGCAAAAAAAGAAATCATTCTTGATCCGCTTATTCTGCCTCCATTTTCGCTTGCTCATATTAAAAGGTTAACAGATGATACCGGTATCATCCAACATGCAAATTTTGGTATTCCAAATTTAAAAGAAGGCTACTGTCTTGATGATAATGCACGGGCCTTACTTATGGTATTGATGGCATACAGGCAAAAAAAGGATTCTCTTGCCCTTGATTTATCTCCTATCTATTTAAGCTATATCAACTATATGCAAAACAAAGATGGGACATTCAGGAATTTTCTCAGTTTCAATCGTAACTTTCTCGATGAGGTGGGTTCAGAGGATTCTTTCGGAAGGACCATCTGGGCGCTCGGATACCTGCTTGGGAATGCTCCTAATGATGCTTATTACCAGACTGGCAGATCTATTTTCTTTAATGCATCGCCTAATTTTGAGAAACTTCAGTCTATCAGGGGTATTGCCAATACAATGGTAGGTATCAGTTATTACCTCATGAGTAATCCGTCTGATGATTCAATGACGGAAAGATTAAGGAATCTTTCATATAAATTAATCAAACAATATGAAGAAAACAGCTCCTCTGACTGGAAATGGTTTGAACTCTTGTTAGCTTATGATAATGGCATGTTGCCTCTGGCCCTTTTACATTCGGCATATATCCTTAAGGAGAGTAAAATAACCAAGACCGCGCTGAAAACCATGAACTTCCTCACAGAAATTACACTTAAGGATGGTTATTTTTCAGCCATTGGTAATAAAGAGTGGTATAAAAAAGGGGGTGAACGTTCCATGTTTGCCCAACAGCCTGTGGATGCCCTTGCTATGGTATTAATGTATCATCAGGCTTTTCATTTAACAAAAAATAAAGAATATCTTTCTAAATTATTTGCTTGCTTCATGTGGTTCCTGGGAGATAATGATCTTAGGATGAATTTGTTTGATTTTGAAACCAAAGGCTGCTGCGATGGCTTTGAAAGTTATGGGGTAAACCGGAACCAGGGTGCCGAAAGTTCACTGGCCTATTTGATTTCTCACTTAACAGTTCTGCAGGCATTTGAAGAATTTGAAAAAATAAATTAGTGGCAGTTTCTGAGTCAGAAGAGATAGCCAAAGCGCTTCCTGTCAATGCAAGCTCTAAACTGATTTTGATTCCGTTGGGCAATTTCGAACTTCATCAAAGAAGGGAGTTCTTTTTTCTTCAACGCATTTTACAGCATACAGATAAAGCGCAGCGCTCCAGGTTTGCCAGTCCTGCCCCCTGGCTTTGCCATTTTGGGCTTTATGCCATTCGTTAAATCCAAACTCAAGACTACCGGAGTTTGAGGTTTTTATAATATGTGTAAGTGCCACGAGCTTTTCCCCGGCAAGCCTGTACTTTTTAGCAGCAACCAAAGCAGCCACGTAAAACCCACAAATAAAAGGCCATACACCTCCATTATGATATTCCCCGGGTTTGTTATAAGTTTTATATCGCAATCGCCAGTCAGAATCTCCAGGTTTAATAAATGGGAAAAAATTAGGTGGAAGGTCAACTGCCAATTCTCCTCTTTTTCTCATTTTTGCACATTCCTCTTCGATCCATGATATCATATCCTCAGCCCTTGAAGGCGATGCTATTCCTGAAAGAATGGCAAGGCTGTTACCAAGCAGGTCGAAGCGTTCGCTGTTATGAATTTTATATGACCAGAAAGCAAAGTATGGCTTATGTTTAATCGCAAGACCTTCGCGGACATGACGAGGTTGTGCTCCTCCTGTGATTGTGAACTTCCTTATTTCTTTAAGTGTCAAATCTGCTCTTTCGTTCTGGCCCAGAAGCCGGAGGTAAGTATATACAATTGTATTGACATACAGGCCATAACCGGTAACCCATTGTTCATCGCGCCAATCGCTTGTCGGCTGCTGAGCAACCAGGTAACGGTCCGAAGGACTTTGATACTCCATCCATGTTAGAGCTTTATCGACAGCATTCTGAAGAAAATTGTGTTCCCCGGATATTTTTCTGAATATGCCAACACATAGCAAAAATAACGGAGTTGTATCGCTTGATCCACGGTCTTCTTTGTCGTGCACCAGCGAGGGAATATGACCACGGTCGGTCTGATTTGTTGACAGAGTTTCCAGGACCTTCCGTATACTCTCTATTAATTTCTGATTCCCGGAAACGCCAATTCCCAGTATAGAAAACATTAAGTCTCTTGTATATGGTTCCGGGTATCCCCGGCCTGCTGTACGAGGGAGTCCGTGGTATGGGCCATGAGCATTATGAAGCAACACTTCAATAGCTGCCTTCTTTGCCTCTTCTATTTCCTGCCAGTTTTTTGTATCCATGGTTTTAACTTGAAAATTTTAAATCAATTAATAATTTGTACTTCTCATTTTCAAATTACTTAATTCCCAATTTATCGTTCATTATCTGAACAAACAGTTTTGCGACAACGCGGTAGTCGAAATATTTGACTACACGCTTTCTTCCGGCTTTGCCCATTTTTTCGCGTAATACCGCATCAGTCATAAGATCCATCAAATAGTTGGCAATATCATGAACACTTGCACGGTAGTCCACTATCCGCGGATCTTTAAATACCACCCTGTGTTGGTCTTCGAAGCCTGATTCGTCACCAAGAATCACTTCATTCACGATAATTTTCTGTGCTACATTTGCCAGGAATGCCGTTTCTCCATGTACAAGTGTATCTAACATTCCCATGGCTTTAATACCTATAACCGGTTTTCCACAAGCGCCTGCTTCCACTTGCGGCATTCCAAAGCCTTCAAGCCGCGAAGGTGCAGCATATATATCGCAGGCGCCAATCAGATAAGGCATGAAATTACGTGAAATGATATTTGTTGTATAAGTAACATTTTTTTCGATGCCTAAGTGTGTGGCCAGTTCGAGATCAGCCAGATTCTGGAGTTTGGTGCGGGGTTGGGGCCATACTTTGCAAACGTATTTCCAATCAGGCGCTTTAGTATCAATAATGGCAAGGGCCTGCATTACTTCCTGTGCGCCTTTTGAGGCAGCATCACCACCAACAGTCAGAATCATTAATTGATCAGGTGAAATACCGAGCGATTCGCGCACGGTTAAAATTTTCGGGTCGTTTTTATTACAAGGGGCAAAAGCATCTGTATCGCAGCCAACTGGTAACACTTCAATATTATCGCCATCTATCCCATCGCGAACATACATTTCCTTTACCCAATTCGATGTCACAAGTATTAGTGGAAGTGCATTAAGCACCTCCTGGTAGTTTGCAATATAACCATCGGCAACCAGCCAGGGGACAGGCTGAACTCCATATCGTTGCGGATGGAGTACAAGATGCGGTGTATGCCCCCAATAACCTACACCAACAACGACATCCGGCTCAAACCAGCGGTAGTACCATTCCTTTTCCTGTGCCGATTCGAAATTAACTGCATGGGCATCAATCCCCATTTGAATTAGTCCCTTGTACAACAAATCTCCCTGTGTTGCAAGCCCCCCGGGGGATGCAGGGTAGTCATATAATACTAATACTTTCATGTAAAAAAATTTTCAAATTGCTAAAGCCATTTTTGAGCATCATAAGAATTTGTAAATTGCCAGAATGATTCTGCCCGCGGTGTAGTTTCTGCTTCAAAACTGTTTTTTTCAAATCCATATATTTCCGTAATTATGCTATATTTCTTCAGCCAAATCTGTTCAGTAAGTTTATGGCAGACAGGAGCGGTTTCTATTGGTCTTGGATAATATTTCTTATCACCATCTTCGTAGGCAAAAGTCCAAAGTTCATTTGCAGATATTTTGCCTGTACGCCAAAGGTTAATAACTGCTTTACCTGTTTCCTCATGCCTTATATGTCTTGTATATTCACCATTAGGATTATGGGAAATAATCAGGTCGAAATGCATGGAAGGTAATAACTGCAGTATTACATGCTCCAGCTCATTTTCATCGAGAGGCTTTTGTTCCGGGCCATCGTCCAAATCGCCCATTATTCCCTCAGACCCTAAAACTTGTAATGTTTTCAAGAACTTTGGGGCACGATCGTTATCGCTTCCTCTGCAAAGGCAAACGATAAACCACTGCCATGTCGGATGGCTAAGTATGGTTCCTCCGGCCCATAATGTTTCATCATCGGGGTGAGCTACAATAACGGCAACTGCCTTTGAATTTTTTTTATTCACTGCTGTTGCTATTTTGAGTTCTTGAGCTCATTAAGGAGTTCCTTTAAATTAATTGAAGCATAAGTAGATGCACAGTCTGACATGCCATAAGGAATAATCAGATTTCCATTATGGATAATAGAACCACAAGAGTAAACGACATTTGGAACATAACCTTCCCTCTCTTCAGCATTGGGAGACAATAAAGGTGTCTTTAGCCTGCCAATCTCTTTTTCAGGATTATCAAGTTCATATAATGATGCTCCTAAAACATATTCCCTCATGGGTCCTACTCCATGTGTAATTACCAGCCAACCATCTTCCGTCTCGATAGGTGAGCCGCAATTTCCAACCTGTACAAGGTCCCAGGGAAATTTTGGTTTCTGAATGAGTTTTGCTTCGCGCCAGGTATTTATATCATCTGAATAAGCTATGTAATTATTCACTCCGTCAATCCGGCAAAGCATGGTATAATTGCCTTTTATCTTCCTGGGAAACAATGCCATACCTTTGTTCTGTGCAATTTCACCATGAAGTGGTATGGATTTGAAATGATAATAATTTTTGGTCTCAAGTAACTTTGGTAATATGGTTATGCCGTCATAAGCAGTATAGGTAGCATAGTAAGTTATTTCACCGTTTTCTTCGGTGAATTTAACAAAACGTGCATCTTCAATGCCATTTCTTTCAGTTTCGGAGGTAGGAAAAATAACTCTCTCGGAAATTGCCGAATCAAGTGAAAATTCAAGTTCGTAGTGAGATTTCGCCAGCCACATCATTTGATTAATTATTAATCTTTTATTTGCCGTAAGGTCATGTGTTTTTCTGGTTTCTTCCACCGCTCTTTTCAATTCGCCATAAGTAAAACTGTCGCCTAAATTTTCAAGTACAAAAATTGGTGAGATTTTATTATTAAAATCACTCATTTCATCCAGCTTCTTTATAAATGATCTTTTATTGTAGGTATGCCTTTTTATTCTCTCAGCTTCTGCCAACATTGTGCCAACAGGTTCAACAGTCAGGTTACTGTTTTTATCTAAAATTCCTGAGCGAAATACAATGGAAGAAATATGGCCCTCACCAGTTGCCCTGAAACTAAAAATCACTCTTTTCTCATCCGTTCCTAATTCCGACTGATCGGGATCTTCTACAATGGAGGGATTAAAAAAAGCTGCCGCTTCAATAGAATATTCCAAAGTGAAATATGAACCTAAAAGGGCTTTTCGCGATTGATTAATTTTGTTTTGCTTTATTTTAAGCTCTTTAAACAGGTTATCCAATTTATTAAAATGCGTTTCAAACAATTGTGAAATATTCCTATGACGTTTAGAATAGCCTCTTAACACCTGGCTTAAAGCTGTATTAACTTCACTGTCGGACATAGCCAACACATTCCGGATAATATCTTTACTTCTTTCATCGGAAGTATAAAGGAAGCGGGCGATTACCCTGCTGGTATCCGGGATAAATTTACTACCTTTTCTTGTAACAGTAACTTGCATAATTCTTTTATTTTATTTTATAAATATAATACATTCAGAGAAAGTAATATAAAAAGCTTTGAGTAATTGAACTTATTTTTCAACATAAAAAAGATGTTCTGTTATGAGATGTTTATTTCACCGGGCTTTGCTAATTTTGCAGGTATAATCTTTTGCAATGATCATTCATGAAGGATATAAAAATATTAATATTGTTTCACCTGTAGTCACTCTGGGTATTTTTGACGGAGTTCACAGGGGGCACAGGGCTCTTCTTGATGATCTCGTTTCGCGGGCAAAGGAGATGGAAGGAGAATCCGTTGTAATTACCTTCTCCCCCCATCCAAGGTTGGCTCTGGAGCAAAACCCGGCAAATCTTTCATTTCTGACAACTATGGAGGAAAAGAAGGTTCTTCTTGAAAAGACAAATGTCGGCCATCTCATCATTATAGAATTCACCAAACAGTTCAGCAGAATTTCTGCCTGTGATTTTATCAAAGAGATTCTGGTCGGGAAGATCGGCACGAAACATCTGATCATTGGCTATAATCATCACTTTGGCCGAAGCGGAGAAGGAGATTTTGATACGATAAAACAGTGTGCAGAATCGCTTGATTTCATTGTTGAGCAGGTACAGGGTTTTCATACTGAAGAGGGAGCAATAAGCTCATCCTTAATACGTGAAGCTTTATTATGGGGACGGCTTGATGATGCAAACAAATGGTTGGGATATTACTATTCTATCAGTGGAACTATTGTTGAAGGACGGCAAATTGGCCGGTCGCTCGGATTCCCTACTGCAAATATTATACCTGGTTACCAATATAAGCTGATACCTGCAAATGGTGTATATGCTGTTCAGGTTCAGCTTGATGGATTAATTTATCCGGGAATGCTGAGCATTGGTTCAAATCCCACTGTAAATAATGATAGCAACGCCAGGAGCATAGAAGTCCATATCCTGAATTTTGATGAGAATATTTATGGAAAGGCAATCTCTGTTATTTTCAGAAAAAGGCTGAGGGAGGAGATAAAATTTGACAATACAAAGCAGCTGGCTGAACAGATGGAGTTTGATAAACAGCAAGTTCTGCTTCTGTTAACATGATCAATGATAAAAGAATATTTATTACCTTTGCACTCTGAAAAAACAATGGATTATAAATTTAACAATTGATACAATGCAGTACGAAGTAAAAGATATATCCCTGGCAGAATTTGGCAGAAAAGAGATTGAAATTGCAGAAAAAGAGATGCCGGGTCTGCTGGCAATCAGGAAGAAGTATTCCTCCGGGAAACCATTAAAAGGAGCGCGTATTACCGGCTCCCTGCACATGACTATTCAAACAGCTGTGCTTATTGAGACTCTATCTGAGCTTGGAGCAGATGTACGGTGGGCCAGTTGTAATATCTTCTCAACACAGGATCATGCAGCTGCTGCAATAGCTGCCAGAGGTATTCCGGTGTTTGCCTGGAAGGGTGAGACTCTTGAAGAATACTGGTGGTGCACTACAGAGGCACTCTCATTTCCCGGAGGAAAAGGACCAAACCTCATTGTGGATGACGGGGGCGATGCTTCATTAATGGTACACCTTGGTTATAAGGCAGAAAAAAACCCGGAGATACTTAATAAGAAACCTGAAAGCAGAGAAGAGGCAATTATACTTGCAACACTGAAAGATATTCTTGTAAAAGAGCCGGGTAAATGGCATCGTACAGTAAGTGAGCTTAAAGGAATTTCCGAAGAAACCACAACAGGAGTCCATAGATTGTATCAGATGCTCGAAAATGGTGAATTGCTGGTTCCTGCAATTAATGTGAACGATTCTGTTACAAAATCAAAATTCGACAATCTCTACGGATGCCGTGAGTCGCTGGCTGATGGTATTAAAAGGGCAACCGATGTTATGTTAGCCGGGAAAGTAGTTGTTGTTTGTGGGTATGGCGATGTTGGAAAAGGATGCGCAAAATCGATGAAATCTTATGGCGCCAGGGTAATAATAACAGAAATTGATCCGATCTGCGCGCTTCAGGCATCAATGGAAGGCTTTGAAGTTAAAACAGTTGAGGATACCCTTGATGAGGGGAATATTTTTGTAACAGCTACCGGCAACAGAGATATTATTACGCTCGGCCACATGTTGAAAATGAAAGACCAGGCTATCGTTTGTAATATCGGTCATTTCGATAATGAGATACAGGTTGATAATCTCAATGATCTGAAGGGAATTGAAAAAATCAATATTAAACCACAAGTTGATAAATATCTGTTCCCCGATGGACATGCAATTTTTATTTTGGCTGAAGGAAGACTGGTCAATCTGGGTTGCGCAACAGGCCATCCTTCATTCGTCATGAGTAACTCCTTCAGTAATCAGACACTGGCACAGATAGAACTCTGGAAAAAGAAATATATAATTGGTGTTTACAGGCTTCCCAAAGACCTCGATGAGGAAGTTGCAAGGTTACATCTCGATCAGCTTGGTGTGAAACTAACAAAACTCACCAAAGAGCAATCAGACTATATCGGAGTTCCTGAAGCCGGACCATACAAGCCGGATCATTACAGGTATTAAAATTCCTGTTAGTTCCACACTCTGACATACCTTCCGTCGAAACTCGTTTTGTAGTTTTTCAGAGGATATCTTCCAATACCTTTTGAAGGAGTTCCCCCGGCTGCTAGTGCATAATTAGTACTACATTCCGGGCATATTGCATTAAGTGAATTAGAGGGATCAATATTGACCTTTATACTAAGCCCGTTAACTGCATAGTCGTGCGGACATGTACGGTCATAGGCGTAAAATTCTTCTACTCCGGCGAATATGATAATTCCATTTCCTCCATATCCTGCTGCATAAATCCCCAAATTGTTTGTTTTTGAGTTTACAAGGGCTATCCCACTAAAGGTAGCGAGGTCTGTAAACTCCGGGTCATTAATGTCGAGAGAGAAATCGACTATAACATCGGGGATCACATCGTTTTTCTTATTGCAGGAACTTAAGATAATGGCAAATACGATTGTAATTAAAAAAAAACTTATTTTTGAATCTGATGCCACCCGGGAATATTTAATAATGCAAAATTAGTATTACCACAGGAAATTTAACGATATCATGGAATAATTATTGTAATTACTGAAAATGAATAATTTATCTATAAGAAAGGATCCTTGTCATCCGGGATAAAGCGAAAAAGAAAAAAATAATGACAAGTACAAAAAAGGCAGGGGGGAATACAAATATTATTGGTATTTTGAAGACAAATACTTGTAAAGCGCCTGCTCACTGAATTTTTATTTGTAATTAGTTAAAAGATTTTATATATTTGTTTTTGAAGAGTTCCGGCAACCCCGGAATTCTTCTTATTTTTTAAATATAAGAGAGAAAAATGTCAGAGGTTATATATGTGACAGAAGAAGGTCTTCAGAAACTTAAAGTTGAACTCAACCAGTTGAGAAATGTTGAGAGACCTATGTTATCCAGGCAGATAGCAGATGCAAGGGATAAGGGCGACCTTTCTGAAAATGCTGAATATGCTGCTGCCAAGGAGGCACAGGGTATGCTTGAGATGAAGATAAACAAGCTTGAGGATATTGTGGCTCGGTCAAGGATCATTGACGAAACAAAAATTGATATTTCATTTGTAAGAATACTTCACAGGGTGAAGATCATGAACAAATCCAATAATTCAGTTATGGAATATCAGCTTGTTCCTGAAAGTGAAGCAAACTTCAAACTGGGGAAAATTGCTGTCAGTTCTCCTATTGCCCAGGGTCTTATCGGGAAAAAAGTAGGTGAAGTTGTGCAGATCAAAGTGCCTTCTGGAATAATCCCTTTTGAGATCATCTCTATTTCACTATAATAAATCTTTTCTTAAGTCATCATGGCAACTATTTTCACAAAAATTATTAATGGGGAAATTCCTTGCTATAAGATCGCTGAGGATGAAAATTATTTTGCATTTCTCGACATCAGTCCTTTGAAAGCAGGACATACCCTGGTTGTACCCAAAAAAGAAATAGATTACTTTTTTGATCTGGATGATGATCAGTTGGCAGGTCTCATGCTTTTCTCAAAAAAGGTAGCAATAGCAATCAAAAGTGTCATCCCTTGCAATCGCATCGGTGTCGCGATATTGGGTCTTGAGGTTTCTCATGCTCATGTACATCTTGTTCCTATGGATACCATGGGAGATATTAACTTCAAAAATCCAAAGCTTAAGCTTTCAGTTGAAGAGTTTAAGGAGATTTCGGCTAAGATAAGCAGGGAATTCCTGATTTAAGCCTGAAAAATATTTTCCCAAAACAATTGTAATTTCATATCTTTATAGGAATAATTCTGCTCGCTGCATGAGTTACATATATAATTTGTGGGACGATTTTATTAGTCTTTTATTTCCACGGCTCTGCTATGCCTGTGGGAATCACCTGCTTAGGAACGAAAATCTTATTTGTACCGAGTGTTATGTTGTTATTCCCAGGACCAAGTATCATTTAGAAGATGAGAACCCGGTGGCACAGCTCTTCTGGGGGAGATGTATGATAGAAAAAGCTGCAACCTTTTCATTTTATAATAAAGGAAGCCGGATAAGAAAACTAATTCATAACCTTAAGTACAAGGGAATAAAGGAGATAGGATATGAACTTGGCAAAATCTATGGCTTATCACTTAAATCTTCCGGATTTACAACTGATATTGATCTGATAATTCCGGTTCCTCTTCATCCTTCTAAAAAACGTATCCGGGGTTTTAACCAGAGTGACTTTATTTCGACGGGGATTGCAGATGTAACAGGCTTGCCTGTAGATACAAATTCTCTTGCCAGACCAACGGTATCAGCTACGCAGACAAAACGGTCGAGGTACGAAAGATGGACAAATGTTGATGGTATTTTCCAGGTTACTGATTCTGAGGTAATCAGGGGCATGCATATTTTACTTGTGGATGATGTTATCACCACCGGGTCCACTATAGAATCGTGTGCTAATGAACTTCTTAAAGTTGAAGGTGTACGAGTCAGCGTAGTAGCATTAGCCTTCGCGGTAGTATGACAGGGTTTTGTCTACTTCACTCTTTTTGGATTTTTATTCATAAAATCTTTCCAGCCGGTGAAGGCTTTTTCCTGCGTTGGATTATTTGTCTGGTAGAAATGGCATAAAGCAGCTGCAAGGCCATCGGTTGCATCCAGCTTAATTTCAGTAAGATTGAATTTTAAAATATTCATCAGCATCGCGGCTACCTGTTCCTTTGATGCTGCCCCCTGACCGGTAATTGACATTTTGATCTTCCTTGGGGCATATTCAAATATTGGCAATGAGCGGGTTAGTGCAGCCGCTATTGCGGCGCCCTGTGCTCTGCCCAGTTTCAACATCGACTGAACATTTTTGCCATAGAAAGGCGCCTCAATAGCCAGTTCATCAGGATGATACTCATCGATAATCCCAATTGTCCTGTCGAAAATATGCTTCAGTTTGAGATAGTGATCTTCAAATTTTGAAAGATCGATTGACCCAATGGAAATGAGTTCGGGTACTGTACCGACAGTTTTAATAACTCCATATCCCGTGATACTGGTGCCTGGGTCTATACCAAGAATTATCCGTTCTTTTGGTTTGACTTTCAAATGCTTTTTATTATTGGTAATAGTAGTATTATTTTTCTAATACAAATGCATTATTCATCCATTCTGGTTTTTCTGAAAATTGAGGAGAGTGTTTAAATGGTGGCCCGCCTTTCGTGGAAACAGAACCGGTTTCGAGATAATGAATAGCCTCTTTCAGACATACCTCTTCCCTGTCGCTAAAATCGTGTGTAATATCATCTGGTAAAGTTTTTGCAGGGTAAATGCCATCAAAATAATCACCTTCATTATTTTGATTTACCATTTTAAAGGTAACCGGCCACATCCAGTATTTTTTACCTATAGGCCAACCATTCATTCCTGTGGGTTTTCCGTTTGTTGCATCGCCGATGCTGACAACATTAACGCAAGGTTTAAGTCCGTTCATTACAGCTTCACTTGCAGAAGCTGTTGCCCGGGTCGTGATCACAACAATCCTGGGAAGGGCAAGTGAATAATCAGTGTTTTGAAATAAGAAATTAGTGTTTTCTTCCGGATGTTTATTGTTATACTGCAGTTTGGCAAATACAGTTCCTTTGTAAGAGTTACCAGCAATATAACTTGCAAGTGTTTGTGCAATATAGAGATAGCCTCCTGAATTATATCTGAGATCGAGGATCAGATCTTTAATATTATTTGCCTTGAAGAAAGCAAAAGCAGTTGCAAGCTCATCAGAAGAAGGTGTGATGAAAGATTCAAAGACAAGATGTCCGGTTAATCCTGAAGAAAGTTGCAGAGTTTCATAAAGCAGGACAGAATTGACAGTAAAACTTGTTTTTGTGGAGGGGATTGTTACCTCAGTGCCATCGGGGCGCTTAAAAAGGAAGATATGTGTTATCCCTGACACACCGGGGCCAATCAGATCGGAATATGCAGTGCCATCCTCTGATTTAAGTAAAGGCGCAACATCAACACCGTCTATTTTTTGCACGATCCAGCCCCTGCGAACGCCATTAGTAAATAAGGGTGATTTGGAATATATCATTGCAATACGTGCATTGTCCGAATCGTCAAGGCCAATCCTGAAGCCATGTCCGACAAATGTTCCCTGCATCTCGGCATTGAACTCATCATAGTCGGTAACGAAGCTCCACCGGTCGAGGGTTTTGTATCGCATTGCCTCAAGAAGTTCATAGGGGTCATTATAATTTTCTTTAGTCACTTCCGTTACTTCCGGCATGAGGTTATACCAGTAATACCATTCTTTCATTATATAATATAAAGAATCTCTTGCCATTGCAGGAGTTAAGGCATTATCAGGCATAACGACGTCTTTCTTGCATGACACAATAAGCACCAAAAATATTAGGGGTAAAAAAAGAAGCTTCTTCATATAAATATCTAATAAATTGTCTTAAATCGAGAGGTCAAAGATAATTATTTATATCCTGGCAGGTTTGCAGTTCTGGATCAATACTCCGGAAATGATCAGTAATAATCCTGCCGGTGTTGTATAATAAACTGGTTCATGAAGAATAAAGTGTACAAAAACAAGAGAAAGAAAGGGAGCAAGATATACAAGGTTACTTACCCTGGCGATGGAGGAGGCCATCTGTAGAGCTTTTAACCAGAAGAAGAACGTGATTCCCATTTCGAATATACCAATATAAACTGATGCAGCAACTCCCCTGATTCCGATTTCAACCTGACCTTTGCCTGTAATTATCATTGCAAGAATAAGATAAGCAGAGCCAAAAATAAAATTGAGAAGTAGCTTAACTGCTTCATCTCTTTTATCTTTTACATTCAAAATAAAATAAAGTGCGAAGAATATTGCACTACCTGTGGCGAGAATCACTCCTGTCAGATCGGAATGGTCCGGTTCAAATGGCTTGCCCTGGGAAGAGATAATATAAACCCCTGCAAAGCTGATAAAGAGAGCAATGTAACTTTTTCTTTCTATTCTTTGCCTTAGTACCGGCACTGAAAGGAAGACCAGGATAATTGGCCAGATCATATTAAGGGGCTGGGCAACCTGAGCCGGAAGCAATTGGTAGGCTTTAAGAAGAATGAGATAATATATAAAAGGATTAATAAACCCAAGCATGGCTGAGTTTAAAAGTTCTTTGCCAGTGGTTTTTCTGATGAGATCAGTTTTATTACCTGCTAAAACAACAATCAACAGAACCAAAGTTGATGTAAGGGCCGCGATAGTAAGCATTGGGAGAATGGCCAGTTCGCCAAGACTGATCTTAAATGCTGTCGGAACCGTTGACCAGAAAAATATTGCCAATCCGGCATAGATATATGACAGTCGGGTGCGGTCCATTTAGGATCTAATCAATCATATCAAACCCTGTATAAGGAATCAGAACATGAGGGATCTTAATTCCTGATTCGGTTTGATTATTTTCGAGGATTGCAGCTACTATTCTTGGTAGAGCAAGAGCGCTTCCATTGAGTGTATGAGCGAGCCGTGTCTGTTTGTCACCCTTCTCCTTAAACCTGCATTTCAACCGGTTGGCCTGAAATGATTCAAAATTCGATACTGAACTTACTTCCAGCCAGCGTTTTTGGGCGGCTGACCACACTTCAAAGTCGTACGTCAGCGCGGAGGTAAACGACATGTCTCCGCCACAAAGCCTGAGAATACGATAAGGCAGTTCAAGTTTTGATACCAGCCCCTCAACATGGGCTACCATATCTTCGAGAGATAGATATGAATGATCGGGGTGTGCAATCTGAACTATTTCAACCTTATCAAACTGGTGAAGACGGTTAAGTCCTCTTACATGAGCTCCCCATGAGCCGGCCTCCCTTCTGAAACAAGGAGTATAGGCAATATTTTTAACAGGAAGCATATCGGCACTCAATATTACATCCCTGTAGATATTTGTAACCGGTACTTCAGCTGTTGGAATAAGGTAAAAATTATCGAGAGTGGCATGGTACATTTGTCCCTCTTTATCAGGCAATTGCCCGGTGCCAAAGCCTGAATCCTCATTAACCATTATGGGAGGCATCACCTCTCTGTAACCTGCTTTTTCACCTTCATCAAGAAAGAAGCTGATCAGAGCTCTTTGAAGTTTTGCTCCTTTGCCTAAGTAAACCGGAAATCCTGCTCCTGTAAGTTTAATACCCAGATCAAAATCGATAATATCATATTTTTTAATAAGATACCAGTGGGGAAGTGCTGTTTCAGACAACTGAGGCATAATACCACCCTCTCTGACCTTTACATTATCATCCGCTCCGTGTCCCGGTGCAACAGATTCGTGTGGAAGATTAGGCAGCCTGATGATCTCATTTTTCAGGTCATTATCGATAGGTATCAGTTTGTCGGACAGGGATTTGATCTCTTCTTTAAGTGAATATGTCTTTTCCTTGGCGGCTTCAGCTTCATCTCTCTTCCCGTCCTTCAAAAGAGCCCCGATCTCTTTGGATATCCGGTTCATCTCTCCCTGCATCATATCGGTTTTGGATTGTATTTCACGGCGCGAGGAATCGAGTGCAAGGATTCTGTTAATTATTTCTTCTGCTTTAAAGTTTTTTACTTTCAGCCGTTCAATGATAAATTCTTTTTTTTCGCGGATAAGGTTAATGGTTAACATATTCAGTTATGAGTTAATAAAAAAAGCAAGCTTGAAGAAGCCTGCTGTAAAAATATTAAAAAACTCCCGATAATACTTTCCTGTAACAGAAAAGAATTTTGGGAGTCAGAATCTTTTAAGATAATAAATTATTCTGTCACCGGTTTTACCGATACATAAGTTTTATTATCTCTTTTTCTTTTGAACTCAACTTCTCCGTCGGTGAGAGCAAAAAGAGTATGATCTTTTCCGAGGCCAACATTGAGGCCCGGATTATGTTTGGTCCCTCTCTGGCGAACTATTATGTTACCTGCCTTGGCTACCTGGCCGCCGAAAAGTTTCACCCCCAGCCGTTTGCTTTCAGAATCGCGACCGTTACGTGAACTACCTGCTCCTTTCTTGTGTGCCATAATTATATATTTTTATTTGCTTATACTTTAACTTTATTATTATTTCCCTTTTGGGGCTTTCTTTGCAACTGGTTTTTTAACAGCCGGTTTCTTCTCTGCAACTTTTTTCTCAGAAGCTTTTTTTGCCGGGGCTGCTTCTTTTTTAACAGCAGGCTTCTTTGCAACTGCTTTTTTCTTCCTTGCGGGTTCTTCAGTAACTTTAACTTCAGCTATCTTAACCTCTTCTTCTTTCTGAGTAGCTTTTTTTAGTGAGCCCTTCCCATTAATGCTGACAATTTCAACTTGTGTAAAGTTTTGACGGTGTCCGTTTTTAACCCTGTAACCTTTTTTTCTCTTCTTTTTGAATACTATTACCTTGTCACCTCTCATGTGGTCGAGAATCTTTCCCTTAACAACAGCATCTTTAATGGTAGGTTCACCTATAGTGATCTTACCTTCATCTTCAATTAAAAGAACCTGGCCAAATTCAATCTGGTTACCCTCTTCAGCTTCGAGGCGGTGAACAAAAATCTTTTTACCTTCTTCTACTTTAAACTGCTGGCCTGCAATTTCTACGATTGCGTACATTTTTTATCTTTTTTACGTTACTCCGTGAGGCGTATATAATCCTGTGATTGTATAACTTTAAATTGCCCCTGCGGATTTATTCAATTTTGGACTGCAAAGATATACAAATTAGATTATTTACAAACCAATAAGGTGAATTATTTAAAGGCAGATGTAAAACACATTTCATATTGGTCAACCGGGTTAATTTCCAGGTAATGGTATTTAAATATATATGCTGATTTTATTGTCGGGATGTTAATAAAAAAGAATATAGTTAACCTTAGTGTTACTGCTAATATCTTTATATTTGTCAATTGCAACAGGGAAACCGGTTATTCATCTGGTGCATAAACAATTGATATGAAGAGAGTAAAGCTAAAGGTGATGGGCATATCTTACAGTCAGACTCAATCTGGCGCTTACGCGTTAATATTGATTGAAGAAAACGGAGAGAGACGTATACCTATCATTATCGGGGGGTTTGAAGCACAGGCAATCGTAATTAAACTTGAAAATCTCGATCCGCCGCGACCATTAACTCATGACCTTTTCAAAAAATTTGCTGATGAGTTTAACATTTCTGTTATTGAAGTCATGATCAATAAGCTTGAAGAGGGTGTTTTCTTTTCAAAACTTGTATGCAACAATGGTAAAAAGGAATATTCTATAGATAGCAGAACATCTGATGCTGTGGCAATAGCATTGAGATTCGGCTGTCCGATTTTTATTTCTGAAGAAATCCTGGAAAAGGCAGGGATAACAATCAATCCAAATGATGCTGAAATATCTGCAATAAGTGAAGTTGACAGCTTATTTGAACCGGGAAGCGCCAAATATGATTCATATTCAGATGAAGAACTCTATAAAATAATTGATGAAGCTGTCAAGACTGAAGATTATGAACGTGCTGCTGCCGTAAGGGATGAGATTGAAAAAAGAAAGAAATCTAAGTAACAAGGATGAAGCAGTATCTTGATCTTCTTGATCATGTAATAAAAACCGGGACTGAAAAACAGGACAGGACAGGCACCGGAACAAAAAGCGTATTTGGCTATCAGATGAGATTCAACCTTGAAGAAGGATTTCCTCTTCTGACTACAAAAAAGCTTCATCTTAAGTCTATAATTCATGAATTACTCTGGTTTATATCTGGGGACACAAATACCAGATATCTGAACGATAATGGGGTAAAGATATGGAATGAATGGGCCGATAAAGATGGGAACCTCGGTCCTGTTTACGGATACCAGTGGCGTTCGTGGCCAACAGCCAGTGGTGGAAAGGCAGATCAGCTGGTAAATGTCATAAGTTCCATAAAAAAATCACCTGACTCGCGTCGTCATATAGTAAGTGCCTGGAATGTAGGTGAATTGGACAAAATGGCTCTCCCTCCATGTCACATACTTTTTCAGTTTTATGTTGCCGGAGGGAAATTATCATGTCAGCTTTACCAGAGAAGTGCAGATATTTTTCTGGGAGTACCTTTTAATATTGCATCCTACTCCCTTCTTACACTTTTGGTTGCACAGGTAACAGGACTGAAACCCGGGGATTTTGTACATACACTGGGCGATGCACACATTTATCTTAACCATCTGGAACAGGTTAATCTGCAGCTTAAAAGAAAGCCTTATCAGTTACCAAAAATGGTCATTAACCCGAATGTGACTGATATTCAGAAGTTCAGGTTTGATGATTTTACTTTGAAAGATTATATTGCCCATCCTCATATTAAAGGCGATATTTCAGTATAATATTTAAGGTATGATCTCAATTATTGTTGCTGTTTCCGAAGATATGGGAATTGGGAAGGATAATGAGCTTTTATGGCACATTTCTGAAGATCTGAAGAGATTTAAAAAACTAACATTCGGAAATACTATTGTCATGGGGAAAAAAACCTGGGAATCATTACCTCGCAAACCGCTTCCCGGGCGCAAAAATATTGTTCTTACCGATATATCCGGTGAGTGCATAGATTATTCTATTACAGCATACTCAATTGAAGATGCACTTAGCAAATGTGAAAAGGGAGAAGAAATATTTGTTATAGGAGGAGGGAGCGTGTACCGGCAGTTTCTGTCCATTGCAGACCGTCTATATATTACACATGTACATAGAAAAGCCCCGGCCGATGTCTTTTTCCCTGAGATTGACTCTGGCATATGGGAGGTTAATAAAAAGGAGGATTTTAATGCCGGTGGAAACGATAGTATTCCCTATACCTATATAATATACGAAAGAAGGGATAAAATCAGATAATTATTTGAGGTTGCAACTGGCAGCCTCTCTTTTTTTATGATGCTTTCAGAACTTTCAGGTTTATTCTTTCAAGCTTGAGGGTTGCATAGTCGATTGATATTTCAAGCTCATTTGTGTCGATTGATGGCATCTCGAACATTGCATCAAGCATGATAGTCTCGCAAATCGATCTCAGTCCGCGCGCTCCGAGTTTGAATTCAATTGCCTTTTCAACAATATAGTCAAGAACGCCTTCAGCAAATGTAAGATCAATGTTGTCCATTTTAAACAGTTTGATATACTGTTTAACTAAAGCGTTTTTTGGTTCCGTAAGGATTGCTCTAAGTGCAGTTCTGTCAAGAGGATTGAGATGAGTAAGTACCGGTAATCTGCCGATTATTTCAGGTATGAGCCCGTAAGATCTGAGATCCTGTGGGGCGATATATTGAAGCAGGTTATCTTTGTCAACTTTATCCCTGATTTTTGAAGCTCCGAATCCAACAATCTGAGTGTTAAGACGTTGTGCAATTTTCTTATCGATCCCCTCAAAAGCGCCTCCACAGATAAACAGGATATTTTTTGTATCGACAGGGATCATTTTCTGTTCAGGATGTTTACGTCCGCCCTGAGGTGGAACATTAACTATTGAGCCTTCTAACAATTTCAGAAGTCCTTGCTGTACACCCTCCCCTGATACATCGCGGGTAATGGAAGGATTGTCACCTTTCCTTGCAATTTTGTCGATCTCATCAATAAAAACGATACCTTTTTCAGCTGCTTTAACATCATAATCTGCATTTTGAAGCAGTCTGGTCAATAGACTTTCAATGTCTTCACCGACATATCCTGCTTCAGTAAGAACAGTGGCATCGACAATTGTGAAAGGGACATGTAGCATTTTTGCGACAGTTCTCGCGAGGAGTGTCTTTCCGGTACCTGTCTCACCAACAAGAATAATGTTGGATTTTTCTATCTCGATATCCTCAGCATCAGGCTTCTGCATCAGCCTTTTGTAGTGGTTATATACCGCTACTGATATTATCTTTTTTGCCATTTCCTGACCAATAACATACTGGTCGAGGAAATTCTTGATTTCGGTTGGTTTAAGAAGATTGATATTATCAAATGAAACATTTTTTTTACTGCTAAGTTCTTCGTTCATTATGCTGTGAGCCTGCTCAATACAGTGGTCACAGATATGGCCCTCGATGCCGGCAATAAGCATGTTGGCCTCTTTCTTTGTTCTGCCGCAGAATGAACATTTATCCATTAGGCACTATTTTTGTGTTTTCTGGAGAATCTCATCAATCATCCCGTAGTCTTTAGCCTCCTGGGATGTCATCCAATAATCCCTGTCAGAGTCTTTTTCAACTTTTTCAACTGTATTTCCGGAATGGAGTGCAATTATTTCGTAAAGTTCTTTCTTAAGTTTTACGATTTCACGTACTGTAATTTCCATATCAGAAGCATGTCCTTCTGCACCACCCATGGGCTGGTGGATCATTATCCTGGAATGTTTGAGAGCAGATCGTTTCCCCTTTTTGCCGGCGGTAAGGAGAATAGCGCCCATTGAAGCTGCCATCCCGGTACAGATTGTGGCAATATCGGCTGAGATATACTGCATTGTATCGTAAATCCCCAGCCCGGCATTTACTGATCCCCCCGGAGTATTGAAATATATCTGGATATCTTTTCCCGGATCAGATGAATCGAGATAAAGCAACTGGGCCTGGATAATATTCGCTACATAATCATCTATTGGCAAGCCCAGGAAAATAATCCTGTCCATCATCAGACGTGAAAAGACATCCATTGATGCCACGTTTAGTTGTCTCTCTTCAATAATTGTAGGTGATATATAGCTCCCATATATGGAAGTGTACCTTTGCAGAGTCAGACTGCTGATTCCACGGTTGCTTTTTGCATATTTCCCAAAATCGTCAAGAATACTCATATTTTCAGGATTAAAAATTAACAAACAAAGATAATGAAATAAAAATGTATTATCGCAATGCGTTGATTACTATTCAAAAAGCTTATTGAATTCCTCAATTGTGACACTCTTGTTTTCAAGTTTCACAAGTTCTTTCATAAGTATAAAAACCTTTTCTTCAATTATCTTATCCGCGATTCTCTTTCCATCATCCTCCCGTTTGAGGGTCTCTTTTGCATAATTGTTTATCTGTTCCTCGGTGGCATAGAATAGGCCATACTGCTGGAATTGATACCTGGTTATGTTTTCGGCTTCTTTTAGCAACTCTTCCTCACTGATCTTCACTTCGTTGTTTCTTGCGACCTTGTTCCTTATGAGTTGCCATTTAAGGTCTTTTCTGAAGCTGTCGAATTCTTTTTCGATCTGCTCCCGGTTGGGTTTTTCATTAACCTTCAGAAGCCATTTTTTCAGAAACTCTTCAGGAAGCTGAAAATCGGTTTTTTCAATGGCGAGGTTTTTAATATCCGTCATCAGTTTAAAATCGCTTTCACGTTTTAAGTTGAGTGCGATCTCATCCTCGATCTTCTTCATGAATTCCTCTTCCGAATTCACAACTCCTTCACCATAGATCTTGTCGAAAAGGTCTTTCCCTAATTCAGCAGGATGGAAACGGCTTATTTCATTAATTGTAAACCTGTAGTTCCCTTCAAGTTCTGCAACTTCTTCCTTCTGCTTATGTAATATCCCGGCTATTTCAGTATCATTCGGGTACGCTTTTTTCAGGTCAAAATCTATAGTATCGTTTGGGTTCTTACCAATAAACTGTTTTTTAATTTTTTTATCTTTAATGATGTCAATGCCAAGTGAGGTATCTTCTACGGAAGTACCTTCCGGTATCACATTGCCATTATTATCAATTGCTTCAATTTTTCCCTTAATAACATCCTTCTCTTCGGTGAGGTCAGCTTTTCTTAATTCACCGTAACGATGTGTGTAGTTATCAAGATAATCACTCTTCATCTTTTCATCGATGATGATCTCATATTGGATGACTTTATTTTTTTTGGATAGTTTTAGGTCAATTACCGGGGCCAGTCCAAGCTCAAATGAGAAAGTAAATTCCTCCCGGGTATCGAAATCAATTTTTTCCTGTTCATCTGCTATTGGAAGCGGATCACCAAGGATATCAATCTTTTCTTCAGAAAGGTATTTCTTAATATTTTCTGTTACTACTTTGTTGATCTCGTCAATCTGGGCAGCTCTTCCGTACATTTTCTTTATAAGGCCTATTGGAACCATTCCGGGGCGAAATCCTTTGATATTTGCCTTTTTCCTGTAATCCTTCAAAACGTTTTCAACCTTATCTTCATAATCGGTTTTCTCGATCTTAACTCTTAAAACAGCATTCAGATCGTCGATGTTTTCTCTGGTGATATTCATATTAGTTCTTGTTTATTGCATAGTTAAAAAAACCGCCAAAACGCACTATTAAAGATCGTTACGGGCGGTTTGTCTTTTTTGTGCGGATGAAGGGACTCGAACCCCCACGTCACGAAGACACAAGATCCTAAGTCTTGCTCGGCTACCAATTACGACACATCCGCGGTAAAATTCCCCGCAAAAGTATAATAAATTATTATCAAAACAAATTGATTGTGTTACCTGCGCAGTTCAAAGTTCTTTCCAAGATAGACTTTTCTTACATGCTCATCTTCTGCCAGTTGCGCAGATGTGCCCGATTTAAGAATGCGCCCCTCGAAGAGAAGGTAGGCGCGATCGGTAATGGAAAGGGTCTCATGAACATTATGGTCGGTTATCAGTATCCCTATCTGTTTCTCTCTTAGTTTCGACACAATTTCCTGGATATCTTCTACAGCGATAGGATCAACGCCTGCGAAGGGTTCGTCAAGTAAAATGAATTTCGGTTTAAGGGCAAGAGCTCTTGCAATTTCGGTACGTCTTCTTTCCCCGCCGGAAAGCTGATTTCCTTTGCTTTGCCTTATTTTCTGCAGTCCAAATTCATTCAGAAGAGTCTCAAGTCTTTCTCTTTGTTCCTCTTTGAGGAAGTCCGACATCTCAAGTACTGCACGGATATTGTCTTCAACAGACATGTTCCTGAATACAGAAGCTTCCTGTGCAAGATATCCGATGCCTTTCCTTGCGCGTTTATAAACAGGAAGTGACGTTATTTCCTCATTTTCCAGAAAAATTTTGCCCTCTCTTGGTCTGATCAAACCAACGATCATGTAAAATGTTGTTGTTTTACCTGCACCGTTAGGACCAAGTAATCCAACAATCTCCCCTTGTTCAACCTCAACAGAAACATGGTCAACAACTGTTCTGCTGCGGTACTTTTTTACAAGATTTTCGGTGTATAGTTTCATTTAAAATACTATGTAGTTGCAGTTTCAGTTTTTTCATCCTCATCAAAGAATTCTTTGCGATCTTTTTCTTTTTGCTTCATTACCCTGGAAGATATAAAAATGCTGACTTCATAAAGGATTAGGAGGGGAATAGCGACAAGCGTCTGAGAAAAGACATCAGGAGGAGTGATTATTGCTGAAACAATAAAGATAACCACAATAGCATGTTTCCTGTATTTTCTCATGAAGGCAGGTGTGATCACGCCGATCTTGGTCAGGAAGAATGCTATTATCGGCAGTTCGAAAACTAATCCAGTGGCCAGGCATATTGATGTCAGGGTCCCAATATAGGACCTTATATTAATCTGGTTTACAACATCAGAACTAATTTCATATGTACTTAGAAAGTGTATTGAAAGTGGAGCCAGCATATAAAATCCGAAGAGAACCCCGGTAAAAAAGAGCATTGAAGCGGCAAAAACAGCTCCTTTTGCATACTTTGCCTCATTGGCCTTAAGCGCTGGTTTGAAGAATTGCCAAAATTCCCAGAGTATAACGGGAAAGGCAAGGATCAGGCCGGCAACCATCGCTACAGCAAAATGAGTCGTAAGCTGTCCCGACATATTTATGTTAATAAGATTCAGGGGCTTTGAGTTAATACATAATGAGGTAGTTTTAAGCAGTTCACCAAGATGACACAGCATTCGGTTTGTAAAGAAAGCAGGATTTTTGGGAGCAAGAATAATATGATCGAAAATAAAACTTTTAAAAATAAATGCTACTATCATAAAGAATACAATAGCTAATACTGAACGGATAATGTGCCACCTTAATTCCTCGAGATGTTCAAGAAATGACATTTCTTTTTCGCCCTTCTTCCCTTTTTTCCAAAACATTACCATGGACACCTGTTAAAATTGGTTTAAAACCAGCCTGTAAAGATGATAAATCTTCTTTTGCAAAACAATATCAAATTCTATCCCTGAAAAAATTCTTTGATTAATATTTATAACATCATTTTTGTTAAAAATAAAATAAAATTAATATTTGATCAGGAAATTTATTAACTTTATATAAACTGTAAAATCAATTATCTTTTATGATTATTCGTTTTTACCTTTTGGGAAATAACTATGTTGAATGATTCTACGATACACGATTACTTAAAAAAGTATTTTGGATTTGATACTTTTAAGGGCAATCAGGAGCATATAATAAGTAATGTTCTGGCTGGCAGAGATACTTTTGTGTTAATGCCGACCGGAGGCGGCAAATCGCTTTGCTACCAGTTACCTGCTGTTATGAAGAAGGGAATTGCGATAGTGATATCACCCCTAATAGCACTTATGAAAAACCAGGTTGATGCAATGAGGAACTTCAGCACTGATGATGATGTTGCGCACTTCCTTAACTCATCACTTACAAAGACGGAAATAACAAGAGTAAAAAAAGATGTATTATCGGGGAAGGCAAAACTTCTTTACGTTGCCCCCGAATCTCTTACAAAAGAGGAGAATGTAGAGTTTCTTAAAAATATTGAGATATCATTTTATGCCATCGATGAAGCTCATTGCATCTCAGAGTGGGGCCACGACTTCAGGCCTGAATACAGACGTATACGACCAATAATAGATATAATTGGCAGGTCGCCTATTATAGCTCTTACTGCCACAGCCACACCAAAAGTTCAACACGATATTCAGAAAAACCTGGGTATCCCGGATGCAGAAGTATTTAAATCGTCGTTTAACAGGCCAAACCTCTATTATGAGGTAAAGTCGAAACAGGATGTCACGAAGGAGATCATAAAGTACATTAAAAACAATTCCGGAAAGTCAGGTATAATTTATTGTCTGAGCCGGAAAAAGGTTGAAGAGATGGCCGAAGTACTTAAAGTTAATGGCATTAAGGCGCTTCCGTACCATGCCGGCATGGATTCCGCAACCCGTACAACGAACCAGGACAAGTTTCTTATGGAGGAGGCTGATATCATTGTAGCAACAATAGCTTTTGGGATGGGAATTGATAAGCCTGATGTGAGGTTTGTGATCCATTATGATATACCGAAAAGCCTTGAAGGGTATTACCAGGAAACCGGGCGGGCAGGCCGTGACGGGGGAGAAGGGAATTGTATTGCTTATTACAGCTATAATGATATTCTGAAACTCGAGAAATTCATGCATGGTAAACCGATTGCCGAACAGGAGATTGGAAAACAACTTCTTCTCGAAACCGTTTCTTACGCTGAATCCTCTGTTTGCAGAAGGAAATTGTTACTCCACTATTTTGGTGAAGAATATCTCAAGGAAAACTGTGAAGCCTGCGATAACTGTCTCCATCCTAAAGCACAGTTTGAAGGTAACGAGTCTGTTGTAAGTGTTCTGGAGGCTATCCTTGCTGTAAAGGAAAAATTTAAGGCTGATCATATTGCAAATATCCTTTCGGGGAAGGTTACTTCGGCAATCAAATCATATAAGCACCATAAACTTGAATTTTTCGGAATAGGGGAAGACCGCGATGATAAATTCTGGAATATGATTATCAGGCAGGCTCTTATCGCCAGGTTTCTTACAAAGGATATAGAGAATTATGGTCTTTTGAAACTGACACAGAATGGTATGGAGTTTCTTGAAAATCCTACCTCTTTCATGGTTGCCGAAGATCACGACTATGCAGATACATCTGATGAAGAGAATGCTTTTGGTGCAAGAACATCTGCAGTTGATGAGGAGTTGTTCAGCATCCTGAAGGATCTTCGGAAAAAAATATCAAAGCAAAAGGATGTTCCCCCGTTTGTAATCTTCCAGGATCCTTCCCTCGAAGACATGGCTATCCAATACCCGATAACCATTGACGAACTTCAGAATATTTCAGGCGTGGGCGCAGGAAAAGCTCAACGATACGGTGAGGAGTTTGTTGAGCTCATCAAGATTTATGTTGAGGAGAAGGAGATAATAAGGCCTCTCGATATGGTAGTTAAATCGGTTGTCAATAAATCGGGGATAAAAGTTTATATTATCCAGAGTATTGATATTAAGAGGCCTCTTGAGGATATTGCTGATGCAAAAGGTTTGGAGATGGGAGAGCTGATATCGGAGATTGAGGCAATTGTTAATTCAGGAACCCGGATTAACCTGGATTATTATATCAACAATACGATTGATGAGGAACGTCAGAATGATATATATTCATATTTCAGGGAAGAAGCTGAATCTGACTCACTTGAAGAGGCAATAAAGGAATTGGGAAATGAATTCGAAGAGGAGGAGATCAGGTTGATAAGGATCAAGTTTCTGTCGGAAATGGGAAATTAATATTCCGGCTTTTTAAGGGATATTAATGAATAGAAAACCACACTTAGAACGTAAAAAGGATAAACAATCTGTGCCGGTAAAAACCAGGTAATAAGTTCTCTTTTCCCATATCTCCCCGAAGTATTCAGAAGGATCAAAAAATCGGGAATCGATTTCAGGAGGAAAATGGTTATGAACACCGCGATAAATGTAAGATTAATGAACCCTGCAGCCAGAACAGCTACCTGCAGCATGATTGTAATAAATGTTACAATTCCCAGCATGATTGAAAACCGATCGTTGTAGGCGCTGGCTTTTGAAATCCACCTGCTTCTCTGTTTAAAGAACGACTTTGTGTTTGGAGAAGCCGGTGTTATTACCATCACATCTTCCGATTCGAGCCAAAGGATAACCGATCCTGGATTTTTTTTCAGGCTGTGCAAGAGAAAGATATCATCACCTGAAGCAATTTCGTCATGGAGATTATCAGAATTGGCAAGGTAGACTTCCCTGGTAAAGGCTAGATTGGCTCCGTTGCATATTGCAGGATTCCCGGCATGTGCCGACCCCGCTGTTACTCCCTGTAAACTAAGAAACTCCAGCTCCTGAAACCTTCCGAAAAATCCTCCTCCCGATTCAATCTTCACAGGGCAAATAATCATATCTGGCCCTTTCTCTTCGTAAAATGCTGCTATTGTTCTTATCCAGTTACTCCCCATAAGGCAATCGGCATCGGTTGTAATTATAAGGCTGCCGGATGATGCGTTTATTCCTGTTCTAATTGCTTGTTTCTTCCCTTTACCTTTATTATGTATAGCAAAAATATTCCCTGACTCTGCAAATCCTGATGGTATTTCGAAGGTGCTGTCTGTAGAATTATCATCAACAATAATTACTTCTAATATATTTTTGGGATATTCCTGATCTGAAATACATTTAAGAAGATGAGGGAGATTTTTCTCCTCGTTCCGGCATGCAACAATAACCGACACAAATGTTACCGGATCAGTTGAAGAACCGAAAGGTTTAATTATCAGCACCCCCCTGTAAATACAGAGAAGCAACAATAGATAAGGAAAAATCAGTATAACAGGAAGCCAAAGCATCACTTATATATTTTGCCTTTTACCTTTATCCTTTATTTATATTCATCCCAACTCTTAATTTCCAGGTCGTCTATGCTCATACGGCAGAAAGCCAGTATAAACGCACTTGCCAGCCGTGCATTGGTAATTAGAGGAACGTTATAGTCAACAGCACTTCTTCTTATGGTATAGTCGTTATTAAGTTCTTTATCGGAAAGATCTTTAGGGATGTTCACGACCATATCTACCTCGCGCGATTTGATAAGCTCTATTGTGTTTGGTGATTTGTTCTCGTCAGGCCAGTATGCTACATGTGCTTCAACGCCTGCATTTTTAAGGAACTGCCAAGTGCCTCGTGTTGCATAAAGTTTATGTCCTTTTTCCCGAAGCGCCTTAGCACTGTTTAGCAGTTCTACTTTTGAACGGGCCGGCCCGGTTGAAAGCAGAATACTCTTTATAGGAACCCTGTAACCAACAGAAAACATGGCTTTAAGTATTGCTTCATAAAAACCTTCTCCGATGCATCCGACTTCTCCTGTTGATGACATGTCAACTCCAAGAACAGGGTCGGCTTTTGCAAGACGCGAAAAGCTGAACTGAGGTGCTTTAACTCCGACATAATCGAGTTCGAATACCGTTTTACCCGGCTTTTCAGCCGGAACGCCAAGCATCACTTTTGTAGCAAGTTCAATGAGGTTGATTTTAAGGACTTTTGAAACAAAGGGCATGCTGCGGCTTGCACGCAGGTTACATTCGATAACCTTAATGTCATTGTCTTTTGCAAGAAATTGGATATTAAATGGACCTGAAATATTCAATTCTTTTGCTATATGGCGTGAAATTCGTTTAATACGTCTGGCTGTTTCAAAATATATTTTCTGGGCAGGGAATACTATAGTTGCATCTCCTGAGTGAACACCTGCAAATTCTACATGCTCACTGATGGCATAAGCTATCATTTCCCCGTTCCTGGCCACCGCATCCATTTCGATCTCCTTGGCATTCTCAATAAATTCAGAAACAACAACAGGATATTGTTTTGAAACCTGTGCTGCAAGCTCAAGGTAATGTGAAAGTTCATTTCTGTTTGAGACTACATTCATGGCAGCTCCTGATAAAACATAAGAAGGTCTTATAAGAACTGGGAACCCGATACGGTCGACAAATTCAAAAATGTCATCAATCGAGGAGAGTTCTTTCCAACGAGGCTGGTCAACAAAAAGGTTATCAAGCATTTTTGAAAATTTATGCCTGTTTTCTGCCCTGTCGATAGAAACCGGTGAGGTGCCAAGCACCGGCACATTCTCTTTGTAAAGCCTCATTGCCAGATTATTGGGGATCTGACCGCCAACAGACACGATAACACCACCAGGGTTCTCCAGCTCAATAATATCCAGCACTCTTTCGAAAGTCAGTTCATCGAAGTAAAGCCTGTCGCATATATCATAATCAGTACTTACAGTTTCGGGATTGTAGTTTATCATTACAGATCTGAATCCTTCTTTTTTTATTGTATCAATTGCATTCACAGAACACCAGTCGAATTCAACACTCGAGCCTATCCTGTATGCACCGGATCCCAGAACAATTACCGATTTTTTATCTGTCTCACAAATTATGTCATGTTCAGAACCACTGTATGTAAGGTAGAGATAATTGGTAATAGCTGGATATTCAGCAGCAAGAGTATCAATTTGTTTAATATATGGGAAAATACCTAACGATTTCCGATAGTTTCTCACTTTCATAAGATCGTCGTTGATGTCGGCCGTCCCGGATTTGAGTACAAGCCGGGCAATCTGAAAATCGCTGAATCCATTTATCTTGGAGTGGGAGAGCAGATCTGTCGGAATGGATTCGAGGGTTTGAAATTTACAAAGCTCATCTTTAATATTGATAATATTTTTCAGCTTAAAGAGGAACCATTTATCAATTTTTGTCAGTTCATAAATTTTTTCAACAGGTATCCCTGTTTCGAGGGCTTTGGCAATTGAAAAGATCCGCATATCTGTCGGTTCGGCAAGTTCCCTCTCAATATCTTCAAAGCCAAGGTCACGGTTACCGGTAAAGCCGTGCATTCCCTGCCCGATCATTCTTAATCCTTTTTGAATAACCTCTTCAAAGGTTCTTCCGATAGCCATAACCTCCCCGACACTTTTCATGCTGCTGCCGATGAGGTGCGACACTCCTTCGAATTTATTCAGGTCCCACCGCGGGATCTTACATACAATATAATCAAGTGCCGGCTCAAAGCAGGCAGTTGTATTTTTGGTAACAGAGTTTTTCAGTTCATGAAGTCCGTATCCCATTCCAAGCTTTGCAGCTATAAATGCGAGTGGATAACCTGTTGCTTTTGAGGCAAGCGCACTAGACCGCGATAAACGGGCATTCACTTCGATGACCCTGTAGTCTTCAGAATCGGGAGCGAGAGCATATTGGACATTACATTCACCTACTATTCCGATATGCCTGATTATCCTTATGGAAAGTTCCCGGAGTTTATGGTATTCACTGTTTGTCAGAGTCTGGGAAGGAGCAACCACTATGCTTTCACCGGTATGAATGCCAAGCGGATCAAAATTCTCCATGTTACATACAGTTATGCAATTATCATATTTATCCCTTACAACCTCATATTCAACCTCTTTCCAACCCTTTAGCGATTCTTCAACTAGGATCTGGTTTGTAAATGAAAATGCCTTTGAAGCAAGTGTCCTGAGTTCTTCAACATTCGAAGCAAAACCACTTCCCTGGCCACCCATAGTATATGCTGCCCTGATTATAATGGGGAATCCGAGTCTTCCGGCGGCTTCTATTGCTTCATCAACTCCCCGTACTGCAATACTGTTTGGTGTTTTTATTTCTATCTCACCCAGTTTCTTTATGAAAAGCTCACGATCCTCGGTATCCATTATAGCCGAAACCGGGGTCCCCAGAACTTTCACATTATATTTTTCAAATACTCCTGATTTATAAAGTTCGGTTCCACAATTTAGCGCTGTCTGTCCGCCAAATGATAATAGAATTCCATCAGGCTTCTCTTTAGCAATCACCTTCTCGACAAAATATGGAGTAACCGGTAGGAAATAGATCTTGTCAGCAAGCTCTTCAGAGGTCTGAACTGTTGCAATATTCGGATTTATTAAAACTGTTATAACATCTTCCTCTTTTAATGCTTTAAGAGCCTGGGAGCCGGAGTAATCAAATTCACCTGCTTCACCGATTTTCAGTGCTCCCGATCCCAGGATGATCACCTTTTTTACTACATCTTTCATCGTCAGGATTTGAGGATCAAAAATAGCAAAAATATTTTAATTTTGGTTTGAAATAATAAAAAAATGAATATATTTGCAAAATTAATGAATAAATATGCAAAAAACAAAAAGACTTCTGGCAATTGAAAAAATAATTACGGAGGCCCATATTGCAACACAGGAAGAGTTACTTAAAAAACTGAAAGGGAAAGGGATAAGCTGTACTCAGGCTACACTATCCCGAAATTTAAGGCAGCTAGGGGTTGGGCGTGTTCCCGATGGAACCGGAGCATATAAATATTCTTTGTCAGAAAATATCAGAAGTTCGGCCAATTCGCCGTTAAAGTTAAATATAGTTCCTGTAATTCAGGATATTGTTGAGGCGAAGGGACTGATAGTAATAAAGACAATACCGGGAAATGCAAGTAATACGGCATTTTTTATCGATGGCGCCGGGAGATATGAAATAGCCGGTACCATTGCCGGTGATGATACTATCCTTCTTATCCCCAGAGATGGAATAACCCTTCAGCAGGTACACACCTGTCTGGAAATTATTCTTCCGGGGATACATGAACAGATTAAGAAGTAGTAAGAAAGACAAAAGACAAAAGTCACAAGTTGAGGAACGAAGTGACGAACCGAAGCGAAGCTGAGCTCGGCGAAGCCAAATCCCGCTTCGGCGGAGACAAAAGGAATATCACTTAGTTCCCCTCCTTGGAGGGGCCAGGGGTGGGTTAAAACAAGGTAAAAGTTAAAAATCAAATGGCAAATAAATTAATAGAATTATGAAAGAAAAAGTTGTTCTCGCGTACAGTGGCGGCTTGGATACTTCGGTAATACTTAAATGGTTAATAGAAAAGAATTATGAGGTTATTGCTTTTGTGGCAGATGTAGGGCAAGCCGATAATTTTGAAGAGTGCAGGGCAAAAGCCTTATTACTTGGGGCATCCAAAGTAATTATTTCTGACCTGAAGAGGGAATTTATTGATAACTATGTTCTTAAAGCTATAATGGCAAATGCCATTTATGAAGACAGGTATCTGCTCGGCACAGCGCTTGCCAGGCCTTTGATAGCAAAAAAGCAGATTGAAGTGGCTAAACAGGAGGGGGCTAATGCAGTGGCTCATGGTGCAACGGGAAAAGGCAATGACCAGGTAAGGTTTGAACTCTGCTACTATGCCCTGATGCCCGGTGTTAAAGTTATTTCACCCTGGAAAGACAAAGAGTTCCTTGCGACTTTTAAAGGAAGGACTGATCTTCTTAAATATGCTGCTGAGAAAAAGATTCCTGTCAAGGCTAGTATAGATAAGCCTTACAGTGAAGATGATAACCTGATGCATATTAGTCATGAGGCCGGAGTTTTGGAAGATCCTATGTACACACTGCATAAGAACATGCTTGAAAAGATGGTAATGCCACAGGATGCTCCCGACAAGGAGACACGGATAGTTGTTCATTTCAAAAACGGTATACCGGTAAAAGTTATCAATAAAGATGATGGAACAGTAAAAGATGATTCGTTCGATCTTTTCGTTTATCTGAATAAGATTGCAGGTAAAAACGGCATTGGTCTGCTCGATATGGTTGAGAACAGGTTTGTAGGGATCAAATCCAGAGGGGTATATGAAACTCCGGGTGCCACTATCCTTCATATTGCCCACAGGGATATTGAAGGGATTGCTATGGACAGAGAGGTTATGCGATTGAGGAATATGCTTACCCCAAAGTTTGCCGAGCTTATTTACAATGGATTTTGGTTCAGCCCTGAGATGGATTTTCTTATGGCCGCTATTGAAAAGAGCCAGGAGCTTATTGATGGCAGCGTTCATCTCTGCCTTTATAAAGGCAATGTTATTATTGAAGGTCGTGAATCACCATCTTCTCTGTACAATAAAAAACTGTCGAGCATGGATATTGAAGGCGGTTTTGATCAGACTGACAGCAAGGGCTTTATAAGGATAAATGCAATAAGGCTGATGGCTCACAGGGCTATCGTTGAAGCAAGTCAGAAAAAATAATTATAATAATAAAGTGTTTATCAAATAATTAACCATTCTATTATATGAAACTATGGGAAAAAGGGATTAATCCCGAGCCGGCAATTATCGAATTCACGGCAGGTAAAGACAGAAAAACCGATCTGGCCCTCACAAAATGGGATATAATTGGTTCAATGGCTCATGTAATAATGCTTAATGATGTAGGATTAATTTCAGTAGATGAGAAAAATGACTTATTAAAAGCTCTTCATTCTCTTTTTGTATGGGACGAGGAGGGAAGCCTGGTAATTGAAAAAGATGTTGAGGACATCCATTCACAGATTGAAAAAGAGATGTCCTCAATTCTTGGAACAACCGGCAAGAAAATTCATACCGGACGGTCAAGAAACGACCAGGTGCTTGTTGATATACGGCTCTATACAAGAGAGGAGATCGATAAGCTCTCGGTTCTGATCCACAGGCTTTTTACCAAACTACAGTCCTTAAGTGAGCAGTATAAGGACGTTCTGTTACCGGGCTATACCCATATGCAGCCAGCTATGGTCTCGTCATTTGGATTATGGTTTGGAGCATATGCAGAGTGTCTGGCAGATGATGTCTTTCTGCTTTCCGGGGCAAGGGCCCTCAATAATCAGAATCCTCTGGGAACAGCAGCAGGCTACGGAACTACATTACCCATAAACAGGAAACTGACATCAGAACTCCTCGAATTTGATGATCTTCTCTACAACTCAGCCTATGCAAGCCTGAGCAGAGGTAAGATAGAAATGGCGATTGCCTCCGCTTTGGCGTCAGTTGCCCAGACTCTTTCACGTTTCTCAATGGATATCTGTCTTTACATGACTTCTGAATTCAGGTTTATAGATTTTCCTGATGAATATGTGACCGGATCAAGTATTATGCCCCAGAAAAGAAACCCTGACGTTTTCGAATTGATAAGAGCCCGTTCAAATGTAATTCAAACCCTGCCAAACCAGATTGCAATCCTTACCAGCAACCTGCCGTCAGGATATAACAGAGATCTCCAACTGCTTAAACAGCTGGTATTTGATGCATTCAGCGAATTGAGGGAGTGCATCGAGATTATGATTTTGATGCTGAATAATATTAAGATCAAGAAAAACATTACTGAGAACCCCTTATATAATACTCTTTTCAGTACAGAAGAGGTGAACCGGCTGGTGAAGCAGGGCATTCCTTTCAGAGATGCATATAAGGCAGTATCTGAAATGGTTAAGAATGCTTCTTTTTCAAAAACATCAATATCCGATTATGTTCATGAAGGAAGTATAGGCAACCTGTGTAACAAAGAGATAGCTGATCTTTTTGAAGAGAGAATGAAGTCTTTTAAAAACACTACAGCAACTGAACTTGCAGATAAGATGATGCATCATGTAACAAATGGAAATACCCCGGCCCAATAACCCCCCCCCCATCATTCCTGACCTTTTTACCCCCCTACCTTCCAAATGGGGGCTTTGTTAATTACATAAAATCGACCTGTTCAGCTGATTTCTATCTATAATTAATCTCTTACGGGATTAATAAAATGATTTCCTTTTTAAATTATTGGCAGCATTTCTTGTTTTGCTGCCAATAATTTGTTTACCTTTAGCAAAAAATTTAATACCTTCGAAAAGAAACTTTACATACCACAGTTTAAAATAAGGTTCGAAAACAAGTTAGTTTTCAGCACTATAGATATCCTTTCCTTTTACAGAGAGATAGAACCAGACATTCCATCTACTACAGTAAACTGGAGGGTCTACAAATTGGTTGACAATGGAATAATAGTACGCATCGGAAGAGGAAAATTTAAACTTGGTAAAGGATCTTTTTATTTTCCTGAAGTTGATAATCGGATTATCAGGATCAATAAATTCATTAAAGAAAAGTTTCCTTATATTCAATATTGTATCTGGGGATCGTATTCCATGATCGAATTTGGTCATCACATTCCAAAAACTAATATCATATTTGTTGATGCTGACAGGGATTCAACAGAGTCTGTTTATCACTCCTTAAAAGAAGAATATAGGGATGTATTTTATAAACCGGGTAAAGATCTCCTGAGTAACTATATCAATGATCTAAAAAGTGTAATAATTGCACGTCCTTTAGTTTCTGAAGCACCTTTACAAATTATAAAAAACGTACCTACCATAACTATTGAAAAGCTTCTTGTTGATGCTTTAGTTGATGAGGAATTTGGATTCCTGAAAGGGAATGAAATTATTCATGTTTTTGAGAATGCCTTTGAACGTTATATTTTAAATATCAGTAAAATGATCAGATACTCAGACAGAAAAAGAAAGAAGCCGGAATTGCTTCAAATACTTAATAACTATAATTTGGCAGCATACCAGGATTTACTGCCATAAATTTGAAATATGATATCAAATAAATCATTAAGTTTAGAATGGATCAATGAAGTCTCAGCAAAGAACAATAAAGCTGATAAAATCCTGATAGAAAAAGTCATTCGGGCATTGCTATTACTTGAGGGACTTGCAGAATCCGAATTTTCATTTGTATTCAAAGGAGGTACTGCATTAATGTTGATGTTTGGTAGTGCAAGGAGGTTATCAATTGACATCGATATAATTGTACCTGAAAATATTGATTTCAAAAGTATTTTTGAGAACATGGTAAAAACAAAATGGTTTACCCGTTACTCTGAGCAGAAAAGGAAGATAAAATCAAAAATACCAAAATCACACTTTAAATTTTTTTATAAACCGGTTTATCGAACCTCAGAAGCTGAAGATTATGTCCTGTTAGATATTCTATTTGATAAAACTCATTATCAAAAACTTGTGAGTATATCTGTTGATTCTGCTTTTGTGGAACAGGAAGGGCCCCCTGCTAATGTTTCAGTCCCATGTTTTGATGACATACTTGGCGATAAGCTAACTGCTTATGCTCCAAATACAACTGGAATCCCCTATCAAAAAAATGGGAATAGTCAGGCTATGGAAATAATTAAACAGTTATACGATATAGGATATTTGTTTAACAGATTCGAAGATCTTTCAGTCGTCGCAAAAACTTTTAATGAATATGTTAATGTAGAATCTGGTTACAGAGGTATAAATGTGAATCCGGAGGATGTTGTGGATGATATTTTTCAAACCTCATTGCTTCTGGGAACAAGGGGGATGGAAGGTAAAGGAGATTTTACGGCACTTCTTGCAGGAATAACTCAAATCAGGCAGTTTATCTTCTCAGAATTATATCATATTGACAAAGCAATTACACATTCAGCTAAAGCTTCATATCTGGCTATAGCCATTAGGAAAAAGATACCTTCATTGGAGAAATATAAAGAACCTGGTCAGATTAAGAATTGGATTATCGAACAGCCATTCCACACCAGATTAAATAAACTCAAAAAGTCAAATCCGGAAGCATTTTTTTACTGGTATAAAATATATGAACTAACTAAGTAACAATAATATACTAATGGCCCGATCAACAGTACATTACGCAGACAATAAAACAAACAACGCTTTAAAGAAGCTTCATAATAAACTCCGGCCGGCAGGAACCCCTGTGCAGAGGGTTGAATATATTATTGAGTTACTTCTGCTTCGCATTTTTGAGACCAAGATAAAACAGGATGAGGAATTCAAACCTCTAAGAAAACTTTTTACATCAGATTACCGGTGGAAAAATCCTAAAACAGGGCAGGAAGAATCAAATGAAAACAGGTTGTTTTCTTACTTGCCAACCGTTACGAATGAACAGATAAGCGCTGAATTGAATGATAATTTCTTTCCATTTTATTCTTCAATCCTGCAAAGCGCCCGGCAGGTATTTGAAGGCAATCTTCCTCAGAAAGTTCAGGACCAGCTGGTTCTGATTGAAGAAGTATTCAGCAATTCAAATTTTACAAATAATGTAAATAGCGGTAATCTTGGAGAGGTTATCGGAATTGTCGCTAATGATATTGAGGAATCCAGATTACTGAAAACAGACTTGCTTGGTGATGCCATCGAATCAGCCTTAAGTGAAACAGGTGGAACGAAGGACATTGGTTTGTTCCGCACACCTGATCATGTGAGGCAGTTCATGACAGCTTTAGCAGAACCAACTTTTGATGACCTTGTTTTCGACCCTGCATGCGGAACCGGCGGATTTTTGTTTGACGCTTTCGAATTTGTAATGCGGCGTGTTGATCCTGCACGTGACTGGCCGGGAGAAAAAGCTCATTCTGAACTGCGCTCATGGTTTGATAACTATTTCAAAAATCATCCTCTTGATTTCCCAAGTGTGGAACAGACTACACAATTCTATCGATCCGGTGTTGCCGGGATAGAGTATTTAGGTATGATCCGCAAAATGGCAGCTATCAACTTTTATATACGTGGATTGAACCCGGCCAACATTCAACAGGGTGATTCCCTCGCAAAGTATAATCCTGTTACAGATGCCGGAAGTAAAACAGTTGTTATAGCTAATCCCCCCTTTGGTGCAGAATGCGACCAGGAAGCTTACCCTGAGGTATGGGGAGAATTTCCAAAGGAATCAGAGACTACAATCCTTTTTGTAAAGTTGATGTTTGAGCTCCTTAAAGATACCGGAAGATGCGCTGTGATCGTTTCTGAAGGATTTCATACCTGGGATCAGAATAGCGCCAAAGCGCTTCGTAAAATGCTGCTGGATGAGGCGCAACTGAAAGCAATCATTTCTTTGCCGCAGGGTTTGTTTGTGAGCAAAGGAGGTCAGGGGCCGAAAACTTCTATACTACTTTATGAAAAAGGGGGCAAAACAGATTGGGTATGGTTCTATAAAGTAACAAACGATGGTTATACTATGGGAACCAACCGAAGGGAACAAAAAGGAAATCAGTTAGTCGAATGTTTGAATCTTTTTAATAAATATGTTAAACAAGGTAAACAACCTCCGGAATCTAAGCATCAGTTTTGCATACCTGCAGATTGGATAAAAACACTCGATCCACGGATAAAAGAAAAGATCCGGAACGATACCAGGGCAGATATGGAAACCAAAGGGAAACTCGACAGGGTAAAGAAAACCGAAGATCTGGATAAAAAGATTGCATCTAATAAACTTACAGAAGCCGGAAAGCAGATGGAACTGAAAATCTTTGACCAGATGCTTGAAAACCGGATACAGAACGAGATTGCAAAGAGAATAGATAAGGCTCATAATTATTCTTTCAATCTTTCAAATTACAAAAGCACATTGAGTGAAAGCCAGATATCTGAGTTGAAAGATGCAATCAAAAATATAACACCCAATGGTTCAACAACATTAGATGAGGTTTATAAAAATCTGTCTCTTGCAAATCCGGAAGCATCATTACCATACCTCGCAAAACTAAACCCTGTAAGCGCTCTGGAAGCTGATATTGCAAGAGGTTTTGTCAGTAACCTGGCAGAAGATTTAATAAAAGGGCAGAAAGAATTTTATAAAATAAAGGAAATATTAAAGAGCGGAGCCAAATATCCTATTGTAAAATTGAAAGAGTATTTGATTCTGAATGAGAATAAAATCAAACCTGCTAAAAATCCGGATGTAAATTATAAGGTTCTCGGGGTTTCAAATGAGATTGGGGTTTTTGTAAATGAAAAGCTAAATCCGGAAGAGACTAACCAATCCTATTATCTGGTCAAAAAGGATCAATTTTGTTATAATCCGTACAGAATAAATGTTGGTAGCATTGGACTTAACGAGTACGATTATGATAATCAGATAATAAGTGGGGCTTACATTGTATTTGGCTGTCAGGAAGAACTAAATCCAAAGTATCTGGGTGCATTATTTAAAAGTAAAGGATTCTTGGAATACGTAAATGATAAAGCAAATGGTGGAGTAAGGATGAACTTTAAATTTGAAGATTTGGAGTTTTGGGAAATTCCACTCCCTCCAGTTGATGAACAAGCTGATATTGTCAAACAGATTGAAAAACAGAAGATTATTATTGAAGGAGCAAGGAATATATCGAAAGTGTATGAAGTAGATGAAACAATATTTGCCAATTTTGAGAAGTTAAAATTGAGTGATGTTGCTTATTTAATAATGGGACAAAGCCCTCCAGGTAACACCTATAATGAAAATGGGGATGGTTTTATACTTATCAATGGCCCGACTGAATTTGAGAAAGGAGCTTTTGATGCTCCAAAAAGAATTAAATGGACAACGAAACCTACTAAATTCTGTAAGGAAAAAGATCTGTTAATTTGTGTTCGGGGTGCAACAACTGGGAGAACTAACATAGCTTCATTTGAAGCATGTATTGGAAGAGGTGTAGCCGCAATAAGAGCTAAGGATGACAAAAGCCAAAAATACATTAATTTCTACATTAATTGTTTTAAAAATAGGATTCTTGGAATGGCATTTGGAGCTATGTTTCCAAATTTAACTTCAGACCAGTTAAATAATTTTGAGATTTCTTTCCCATCAATAGATGAACAGGAAATTATAATCTCTCATATAAATTTACAATTACAGGTAATTGAGGGATTAAGTAAAATGGAAATTGAAGCAGAAAAGAAAATTGAAAATATCTTAGCAGATGTGTGGGGTATGGAAATATCAAAACCTTAAACTAATTAAGTTATATGACCCGAAAAATTAACGAGGCAACATCTACCGATCTGAGAGTCATTAAACTACTTGAATCGGTTGGATGGAAACCGGAAGATACTTTACTTTATCAGCAGGAATATACTCTTCATCCTGAACAACAGGTTCAATTCCAGGGTTTCAAATCAATTAAGCCGGATATTGTACTCCAGGATATGAATGGAGAAATTATAGCTGTTTTAGAAAACAAACTCGAAGATGAGCGAAAAGCGTTACAGAAGCTACGGATACTATATTCTGCAGTTCTGAAACCAAGATTTTTATATGCCTGTAGTTCAGAAAGGATCTTATTTTATGATAATTCATGGAAGGGTTTAGATGCAGGGGAATTCAGGCAGGTAACCTCTTTCATGAGCCTCGAAGAGATGAAACTGAAAGTCGAACAGCATCGAAAGATCTCTTCCAAACGCGAAGTAAAGATTGATACAACAATTGCCGGAGGATTTGATACAACAGTAGGAAAAGAAAGGTATTACCAGCTTCAATGTATAAGGACCCTTATTGACAACTATAAAGCAGGGAAACAGAAGATGCTTGTCCACATGGCAACAGGTCTGGGAAAAACCAGGACAGCAGTTGCATTAGTTAAAGCATTGCTTAGTCATGGCCTTGCAAAACGCATTTTGTTTGTTGTTGACAGAAGGATGCTTGCGAAACAGGCTATTGAAAAGGGATTCGCACTTATAAGCAAAGAGTATCCTTCAAGCTGGATAACTTCCTCGAGTTTCAGGAGCAGGAAACATGCAAGCATTCATGTGGTTGTTATTGACACATTAGAGCTTATTTACAGTGACTTATCTTCTAATTTTTACGACCTGATAATTGTCGATGAATGTCATCGGAGCATAAATGTTAACCGGAAACTTATTTTTGATCATTTTCTGTGTCCGAGGATCGGTCTGACAGCAACACCCAGAATTGCTGTCTCCAAAGAAGGAACAGAGGTGCCTGAAGAGGACCTGGCAATAATGGATACTTACCGGATGTTTGGCTGTGAAGCCGGAGAACCGGATTTTAAATTTGACATTAAGAGAGGAATTGATGAGGGGTTTCTGGCACCGTACAAGCCTATTGAATTACTTTCAAATCTTATAAAGGAGGCTGAAGAAAATGGAATTGAATTTGATCATGTACTTGAACCGCAGGAGAAATATACAATTCAACTTGACTATAAAAAGAAACTAAAGCTGGAACAGTTAAACCGGAAATTTATTTCAGAAGAAAACTGTCTGCGTATTGCTGAAGAATTGAAAAAGAACACACAATGGGGAGAGAAAATAATTTTATTTGGTGTAAGTCAGGCTCATTGTATCGAGCTTGCCAAGGCAGTCAATTCAGTTTTTGAAATAGATTTTTCAGATAAGCCATACTATGCTGAAGCTATTATTTCTGAAAACAGTGAATTAAATGAAACACTGAAGGCCTGGTTTGATAAACCCTATAAGAAACCTTATGTTGCTGTTTCCGTAGACATTATGACGACAGGGGTTGATATACCATGTGTCCGTTATATATCTTTTGCAGCTTTGACAAAATCGGTAGGCAAATATGTTCAGATGCTTGGCAGGGGTACCAGACTCGATCCGAAAACAGGTAAAAACAGTTTTATAATTCTTGATTTTGTCGGATTATGCCGGAGAATGGAGGATAATGGATATGGCACCCTGAAAGAGAATAAGAAGATAATCAGCGGAGCCAAAGGAAGAACAGTTATTGAAAAGCCACTTCCCCGTGGCGATTATTATCTTATTGACAATCCTGATCCTGCCCACTTAATACAAAGAGTTGATATCCATGGAGATTCTATAAAGATTGTGGACAATATCCCAATTGAGGAAGCAAAAAGGATTTTTGAAGAGGAATTAAAGAAATCTCAGAATCCGGTAATGACTGATCTGAAAGAAAAGGCAATGACTAAAGAATATGAACCGACTGAAGTTGAAGTACAGAAATTTACAGACTGGCTAAGCAAACCAAATGTCTTTCTCGACGAGGGGCATCTTCAAAAAATGTATGATTTTCCGGAAGGTTCAGCCTGGGATTTTATGCTTCATGCTTTAGGCAAAAAGAAGATACCTTCTCCAAAAGAACGTATTGAAAAGAATTATTTATCTTACCTTCATACATATAACTTTACCGATGGACAGATAAAAGTGCTTAAGAAAATTAAGGATGTTTTTTCCTCGAACATTTCTTCAAAGAGGGATATTGATGTCAATGAAATATTCGGCAATCCTATATACGAGAGACTAATAGGTTCTAAGGATGAGATAAATAAGATATTTGATAACAAACTAGATCTGGTTATTGCTGATTTGAAACAAACATTTGGGTTAATGAGGCCGAGTGCATAAATTCAGATTCAGGTTATTAGTTATTGATTTCTCAATATTCTCTATAAAAATATCGAATAGATAGTCAGTATCTGTTGGTCCGCCGGACGCTTCCGGATGAAATTGAGTTGAGAAAAACGGCATGGTCTTATGTTTCATTCCCTCGTTTGTCTGGTCGTTAATATTGATGAAAAGCGGTTCCCAATCCTTCCCTAAGGTTTTGTTATCGACTGTAAATCCATGATTCTGTGATGTGATATAGGCTTTATCCGTACCTACCTGAATAACCGGTTGATTGTGGCTCCTGTGACCATATTTCAGTTTATAAGTATCTGCCCCTGAAGCCAGCGCCATTAACTGATTGCCCAGACAAATCCCGAATATGGGTTTTGTACCGGAAAATGATTTTTTAATATTTTCGATTGTAATGCCGCACATTTTTGGATCGCCGGGGCCATTGGAAAGAAATAGTCCGTCAAATTCTTCCTTGTGAAAATCATAATCCCATGGGACTCTTATAATTGTAGTATCCCTTTTCAGGAGGTTTCTGATTATATTATACTTTACTCCGCAGTCAACTAATAGTATTTTATATTTTCCTGAGCCGTAAATCTTTTTTTCATGTGTGCTCACCTCTGCAACAAGGTTCACTTTGTTTGGGTCATAAAATCCGATTTCGGTTCCTTCGGGTTCAACCTTGCCAGGCATGGCTCCTTTCTCACGGATCCTTTTTGTCAAAGCTCTTGTATCTATACCGTAAATCCCCGGCACATTATTTCTTTTCAGCCACTCATCGAGGCTTTCTGTGGCATTCCAGTGGCTGTACTCAAAGGAATAATCAGATACAATGAGCCCTGAGATATGAATAGAGGAAGATTCATAAAAACGATAAAGATCATTTTCTTCGCTTTTCCCGGGTGCACCATAGTTACCGACAAGTGGATAGGTAAGGCATAGGATTTGTCCGCGATAAGATGGATCGGTTAAACTCTCCGGGTATCCCGTCATGGCAGTATTAAAAACCACCTCTCCAGCAGCGGGGACAGGCGATCCGAAGGACCGGCCATGATAGATCGTTCCATCTTCAAGGGTTAACCGGACCTTTACGCTGTTTTTCATTCGCTTGTATATAATATCTGTTTATCTGAGCGATGAAACAGCTTTTTCAATCTGTTCCATAGCCCTTATGACTGTCTGGTGTGTGGTGGCAATATTCATTCTCATGAACCCTTCTCCTCCGCGACCAAAAGTCGAGCCCTCGTTCATTCCTATACCTGCTTTATTTACAAAAAAATTCTGAAGCTCTTTTCCTGTCATCCCAAATTTACGGCAATCGAGCCATATCATATAGGTTGCTTCAGGTTGAACAGGAACAATTTCAGGAATCATCTTCCTGCAATAATTTTCCACGAAATCAATATTGTGGTCAATATAGTCAAGTAATGCATCGAGCCATTGATGTCCATGGGAATATGCTGCTATTGAGGCTACTGTGCCAAATATATTTCCACCTCCTACATGAAGATTTTCGACTATCCTGTTAAAAGACTTTCTTAAAACAGGATTTGAAATTATGATAGATGATGTTGAGAGACCTGCCAGGTTGAATGTCTTGCTTGGAGCTATGCAGGTAATAGTAATTTCAGCAATTTTTTCTGATAGTTTTGCAAAGGGAGTATGACTAAACCCGGGCAGAACAAGATCACAATGTATTTCATCGGAGATGATCAGAATATTGTTTTTCAGACAGATATCTGCAAGTTTATTAAGTTCGTCCGGGGTCCATACCCGTCCAACCGGATTGTGCGGATTGGAAATAATTATCATTTTCGTATCCCCGTCGATTGCATCAATGAGCGATTTATAATCCATAACCCATTTGCCGTCTTGCTCTGTCAATCGGTTATGAATCAGTTTACGGTCGTGAGATTCGGCTGCTGAAAAGAAAGGAAAATATACCGGTGGCTGAACAATAATTTTATCACCAGGATGGGTAAATGCCATGGTGCATAAATTAAGCGCCGGAACAATGCCGGGACTAAAGCATATCCATTCTTTTTCAACTTTCCAGTTATGTCTGCGTTCAAGCCAATCTATTATTGACAAAAAATATTCCGGAGGGCGAAAAGAATAGCCATAAATCTCATGGTTAAGGCGGCTCTGAAGAGACTTTATTACAAAATCCGGGGTGTTAAAATCCATATCTGCGACCCACATCGGTATAACATCTTTTACACCGAATGTCTCTTCCCTGAGGTCATACTTGATACAGTTTGTACCCTCTCTTTTGGCAGGTTCATCGAAATTCCACATCGTCAAAAAATGATATAAACTCAGGGGCTTAAAGATAATTAAAAAATGGAGAAGATAAATGAAGAATGTTAATGATTCCAGATGCTTATTTTATTTAATAATATTTATTACTTTTATGGACGCTATTTGAATGGAATATTAAAATTAAAACTGACTCAAAATGAAAAAAATTATTGCAGGTACTATACTTCCAATCCTGATAATAGGTTTCACTGGTTTGACTTCATGCAAAGATAAGGCAACCGGCAAACAACAAAAAAAGGTTGAGATGGAACAGATTAAGGCTATTGAAAATCAGATTGAAGCAAATGTATATCCTTTGCCCACTTCAGCAAATGTAATCAAGATGTTAACCCAACTGGAAGTCGGATATATAATAGGTATATCAAACCCGGTTGAAAACACAAAAAAATATTTTAGCAGTACGAAAAGGGCGATCAATCTTGGTGTGTATGGAGCCGATCTGAGTTATGCAACACTCTATAATATGCAGCAGGAAGTTATAAATCAGCTGAATGCTATCAGATCCCTTTCCAACGAACTCAGTATGTCTAAAATATACAATGAGGAGTTATATGAGAAAATAAAACAGAATTTTGACAACAGGGATGAACTGGTGAAAATACTGACAATCGCATTCAATGATACCTATTCATATTTGAGTGAAAACGAGCAACAACCACTAGCTCTGCTTGTTGTTGGCGGCGCCTGGGTTGAAGGCATGTATCTGACAACACACGTTTCGGAGGCAGCATATCAGGTTGCAGGTATCTCAGGGGTATTGCTTGAGCAGAAGAAATCATTCGGGCTTTTCCTCGAAATAACCAAGCCTTATATCACTGATCCAAGCGTTAGTGATTTCGTAAAGTTATTGGATCCTGTCAAGAAAGTATATGAAGGACTCGGCTCCAGTCTTACTGAACAGAATATTAAGGACATAACCCAGGTCATAAATGGGGTAAGAAGTCAAATTGTGCAATAATGATTTCATAAATATATGGCCGCAAAGCATCTGACTTTGCGGTCTTTTTTTTACTTAATGTTTTTATGAGGGAATCTGTTTTACTTGCCTTAATTCACATTTTTGCAATCGTTTCGACAATCAATCCTTCCGGAATTTCATCGAGAGGTAAAAAGATACTGCGCAGCTACCTCAGAAGATATCTTAACAGGGAGCTTGAGGAAGAATACTATACGCTATTCGAAAATAATCTTGAGTTTTATTCCAATGAACTTAAAAGTGTTGACAAAGCAGAGCTGTCAGATGACGGTTCTCTTATATCATTCCAGATAACAAATATCTGCCGGCAAATCAAAAAAGGGTTATTCCTCGAAGAGAGGATGATCGTTTTTCTTCAGCTTATAGAGTTTGCGTTTGAAGATGGAATGATTTCCGAACAGGAAAAGACAATTATAGACATTGTTTCGAGGACATTTAATATTTCTAAAAAGGAATATGATAATGCCACAGCCTTCATGATAGGCAGAGCATACGATGATGTATCACCCGAGTGTATTCTCATAATTGAAAGTGATAATCCTAAATTTTCCGGAGCCGATATTTATAAAAATTATGACAAGTGGCGGCATATCAGGATAAAAGGTTTCAAAGGCCACCTGGTTGTATTGCATATTGAAAGTACAGGAACACTTCTTTTTACTTACGACGGATCACAGGTTTTGTATTTTAAAGGAAGAGATATTATAGCGTGCAGGCCTTATCTCCTTGACCGTGGTGTTAATATAAAGGGGCCGGGAATTGATCCTGTTTACTATTCGAAAATTTTCAAAAAATTCGTTTCAAGAAAATTTCCTGAAAAGATATTATTTGAGGGACATGAAATTGAATTCCAGTTCAAGAACTCTGAAAACGGACTTAAGAAAATGAATTTCAGGGTCGAATCGGGCAACCTGATCGGTATAATGGGAGGCAGCGGCGTGGGGAAAACCACAATGCTTAATTTACTTCATGGCAAGATTAAACCTACATCGGGGAACCTCTACATAAATGGTTATGACATAAATTCTGATTCAGAAGAATTGAAAGGGCTGATAGGATTTGTCCCGCAGGATGATATGCTTATAGAGGAACTTACCGTATATCAGAATCTCTATTTTAATGCCCGGTTATGTTTTGGCGATTATAATGAAGTGCTGTTAAAAAACACTGTTGATAAGGTTCTCCAGGATCTTGACCTCTTTGAAATAAAGGAACTTCAGGTTGGAGATATAATGAATAAGAAGGTGAGTGGAGGTCAGCGGAAGCGGCTTAACATTGGTCTTGAACTTATGCGCGAACCTGTAGTATTATTTATAGATGAGCCAACGTCAGGATTATCCTCTTTCGATTCAGAAAAGGTAATGATTTTGTTAAGGAATCAAGCTTTACAAGGGAAGCTGGTTTTTGCAATAATTCACCAGCCCTCCTCAGATATTATCAAGATGTTCGACAGGCTATGGCTGCTTGATAAAGGTGGTTATATGATCTACGATGGAGATCCTGTTGAAGCTTTGGTTTATTTCAAAACAGAAACCTCGCAGGCAAATGCTGCTGAAAGTGAATGCCCGAATTGCGGAAATGTTGAAACGGATAACATCCTGCATATTATTGAGGTTAAGGTTATTGATAATTCAGGTTACCCTGGTAAAGAGAGGCAGATCAGCCCGAAGGAGTGGAACGAAAAATATAAAAAAATGATGATGCCTGTTCTTGGGGACATGCCCTCAAAAACAGTAATACCTCCAAGTAACTTCAGAGTTCCGAACAAGACCGATCAGATCAGAACATTTATTAAACGAAACCTTACCCGAAAGCTGGCCGACCGGCAATATATGATAATTAATCTTCTTGAAGCCCCTCTGCTGGCATTCATACTCGGGTATATTTCAAAATTCAGCGAGAACGGAGTATACAGCTTTGCAAATAACAAGAATTACCCGGTATTTCTCTTCATGGCAGTTATCGTTGCCCTTTTTATAGGACTGACTGTGAGTGCAGAAGAGATTTTCAGGGACAGAAAAATCCTTGAAAGAGAGAAATTCCTGAATTTAAGCAGATTAAGTTATCTTCTATCAAAGATAAACTTCCTGTTTGCTTTATCAGCAATCCAATCCTTATCATTTGTCCTGGTCGCAAACTCGATTCTCGAAGTACGGGGCATGCTCTTCCAACAATGGCTGATCCTCTTCTCGACTGCCTGTTTCGGTAACCTGCTGGGATTGAATATTTCTGCCGGCATGCGAACAGCTGTCAGCATATATATCCTTATTCCACTGATCCTTGTGCCTCAGCTTCTGCTTGGAGGCGCCATGATAAAATTTGATGACCTTCACAAATCAATCAGCAAAAAGATTTATGTACCGGTTGCAGGAGATATAATGGTTACCCGCTGGGCATACGAAGCAATGACCGTAGAAGAATTTAAAAGCAATAAGTTTGAAAAGCCTTTTTTTAAATATGATATGGAAATAAGTCAGAATGACTGGTACGCTTCATTTCTCCTGCCTACTTTGAAAGTTAAAGTCGACGAGTGCATGACTGCAGGGAAAAACCCTGAATACCGGGCATACTATGAAAATAACTTTGAAAAAATTAATTATCATATAAATGACCTTTCATCTTTATCAGGTATTAAACCCGGTAAATGGATAAGTAGTATGAATTACCGGGGATTCAATGAAATTGTTGCTGATGATGCAAAAATGTTTCTTGATAGCGTAAAGTCCTCATTCAGAATGAAAAACAGAATAGTCTCATATAAGCGTGATTCGATATACAAACAGATTGCCGGCAGTATGGGAGAGGATCAGTTCATTAAGATGAGGGGGAAAGATTATAATGAAAACCTTGCAAATTATCTACTTAACAGGCTAACTATCAGTAAAATATATGATGCTGAAGATAGGCTTATTCAAAAAGCTGATCCGGTTTTCATGCGCCCCGGATCAAAATTCGGACGGGCTCATTTTTTTGCTCCTTATAAACAAATTGGTGATCTGAAGGTTGGGACTCTGATGTTTAATATTATCACGATCTGGTTAATGATCTTCTTCCTGTTTGTTACATTATACTATAACATCCTCAGGCGTTTTATTGCATTTCTTGAATCGCTGAAATTGCCTATATTGAGAAAGTTCGGAAGGGAACTTCTGCAATTTTAGGTTTAGCTATTAATTATTCTCCCGGAATATGGGTAAGGTACATCCAAAAAAAAACCTTGGGCAACATTTTCTTAATGATACAGGTATTGCCTGCAAAATTGCCTCTTCCCTCACGGGTGAAGGATACGGTACAGTTCTTGAGATTGGACCAGGAATGGGAATACTTACAGGGTACCTGATGGAGAGAGGATTTCATGATTTCAGAGTTATTGAAATAGATAACGAGTCGGTACATTATCTTCATACGCACTTTCCGGAACTGAAGAGCATAATTACAGGTGATTTCCTCTCAATGGATATTGATTTCTTCTTTCCTGAACAGATGGCTATTATCGGAAATTTCCCCTATAACATTTCAACACAGATATTTTTTAAGGTTTTGAAACATCGTGAAAAGGTGGTTGAGATAACCGGAATGTTACAGAAGGAAGTTGCTGAAAGGATTTGTGCCGGGCCCGGTTCAAAGACTTACGGTATTCTGAGTGTTCTTCTCCAGGCATTTTACAAAACGGAATATCTCTTTACAGTATCGGAATCTGTTTTTTTACCTCCTCCGAAAGTAAAATCAGGAGTAATCAGGTTAATAAGAAATGATGTTAAGAGCCTTGACTGTGACGAGATACTGTTTTTCAGGGTTGTAAAAGCCTGCTTTAATCAGCGCAGGAAAATATTAAGAAACTCAGTGAGAGCAGCATTTGCTCTGAACCGTGACGATTATCATGACTTCGGTCTGAGGCCCGAGCAATTATCCGTTGATCAGTTTGTTCAACTGACAAGATGGATAGAAGAGAACAGAGTAATATCAGAATGAAAAGCCTATTGCTTCAACCGGATTCATTTTAGCTGCAGCATAAGCCGGAGCATAACCGGCTACCACACCTATAATTCCAGAAATGAATATTGCAAGAAACACATTAGCCATAGTCAGATAAATATTCAGATCGTATAGGTAATTTATAACAATAGTGGCAATAAATATCATTAATACTCCCAGAATTCCGCCAATTACTGAAAGGAGAACTGACTCAACCAGGAACTGTTGAAGAATGAAAAATCTTTTTGCACCAAGAGCTTTCTGAATACCAATAATATTTGTTCTTTCCCTGACGGAAACAAACATGATATTCGCGATTCCGAAACCACCTACAAGTATAGAAAATCCACCTATAACCCAGCCGCCAACATTAATTCCGGCAAAAACAGCATCAAAACTCTGCGAAATAAGACTTGCCCTGTTTATTGAAAAATTATTTATCTCATCAGGTTGAAGTCTTCTTGCAGCTCTTAAAATCATTGTTGTCTCATCACTTAGTTCCTGCACCGGGACTCCCTCTTTTGCCTTGATAATAAGGTTTGCATCAAGAAAATTATTCTTCATATTTATGAAAGTTTTCGCATAATTTAGTGGAACAAGTGTCATCTCATCCATCCCGCTGTCGCTTATTCCACCTTTGCCTTCCTTTTTAAATAAACCAATAACAAAGGCTTTTTTCCCATCAATAGTTATCTGTTTGCCAACAGGATCGGCCTTTTCAAATAACCTTTCCGCAATTACAGCCCCGACTATCGCGACATTTTTACCTGAAGCCGATTCTTCGGGAGAGAAGTAGCGGCCATTCTCGATTTCAAATGATCTTATATTCTCAAATTCGTGTGTAACTGCCCATATCGTAGCATCATTCGCGAGATTCTTTTTGTATTTTATCTGTTTTGACTGCATAACAGAAAAACAGGTTGATTCTGTTTTTGTAGATCTGTTCAGAATAGCCTGATAATCATTTTTCGAAATTGCCGGCCATTTAATGATATCCCACCAGGGTAGATCAGGAACGTAAGCCCATGGCCATTTATCAACATAAATCACATTGTCTCCGAGAGTGGAAATGCTATCTCTTATTGATTTTTCCATCCAATCAAGTACTGTGAATACTGAAATGATCGAAAAAATGCCGATAGTAATTCCGAAAAGTGAAAGGAAAGTTCTTAACTTGTTAACAATAATAGAGTTAAAAGCGAAAATGAAACCCTCTTTAAGAAGCCTGAAAAACATATTATTATTTATTGAGGGTCAAATATACGAAAATCATTAATTGCTGATATTCATTTTTATAATATGTTGAGGTTATTAAAAAAATATCTATTTTTAAACGCCTTAACAGGGATATCCAAAGACGATCGTAATTATCATATAATGAGTGACAAAAGAATCCATAGTGCTCTGATTTCAGTTTTTTATAAGGAGGGATTAGCCGATATTGTCAGAAAGCTCCACAAATTGAACGTGAAAATTTATTCTACAGGAGGCACTTTCAGCTTTATAAATGATCTTGGCATACCAGCAGAAAAAGTTGAAGATCTTACTACTTACCCTTCAATTCTGGGTGGCAGGGTTAAAACATTTCATCCTTCCGTTTTTGGAGGAATACTGGCCAGAAGGGAAAACAAGGAGGATATTGAGCAGCTTTCAAAATATAAAATTCCTGAAATAGATCTCGTGATTGTAGATCTTTATCCTTTTGAAGAAACTTTGAATTCGGTTGATATTGAGGAGGAGATTATTGAAAAAATAGATATCGGAGGTATCTCACTTATAAGAGCTGCAGCAAAAAACTACAATGATGTTCTTATTGTTTCCGGAAGAGAACAATACCCCGATCTTCTTGTACTGTTAAATGAAAAAAAAGGATTTACATCTGTTGCTGAAAGACGGCATTATGCCGCCAAAGCATTTCAGACATCATCTCATTACGATACTGCAATCTTCAATTATTTCAACAGGGTCTCAGCCATTCCTGTTTTCAGAGAGAGTATCAATTCATCTTATCCTTTGCGTTATGGAGAAAATCCGCATCAGCAAGGGATATTCTATGGTGCCCCTGAACAGATTTTCGACAAGCTTCATGGTAAGGAGTTATCATATAATAACCTGCTTGACCTTGATGCAGCTCTGAACCTAATTGATGAGTTTAAGGAAACAACTTTTGTAATAATCAAACATAACAATGCGTGTGGTGTTGCTTCGCGAAAAAACCCTCCGGATGCCTGGAAAGATGCTCTGGCGTGCGATCCGGTATCAGCATTCGGCGGTGTTATTGTTACCAACACTCCGGTTGATGAAGTGACTGCTTCAGAAATTGATAAGTTATTTTTTGAAATCATTATAGCTCCGGGGTTTTCAGAATCAGCTCTGTCTGTTCTTAAGAAAAAAAAGAACAGGATAATTCTCCTGAGAAAAGAATCAGACAAGAAAAATTATGGATTCAGATCATTGCTCAACGGGGTCCTCTGGCAGCAGCGAGATACCAGCACAGAGTCTGCAAATGACATGAAACCTGTAACGAAAAAAACTCCTCTTCCGCAAGAATTCAACGACCTGGTGTTTGCCAATATTATTGTAAAACACAGCAAATCGAATGCTATTGTACTGGTAAAAAATAACCAGTTGTGCGCCAGCGGTATTGGGCAAACATCGAGGGTGGATGCATTAAAACAGGCTATTGAAAAAGCACGAACATTCGGATTTGATCTGAATGGTTCTGTTCTGGCATCCGATGCTTTTTTCCCTTTTGCCGACAGTGTTGAGATAGCTTGTAATGCGGGTATAACTGCTATTGTGCAACCCGGGGGATCAGTAAGAGATCAGGAATCGATTGATTACTGTTCAGCACACGGAATCGCGATGGTATTTACAGGAATAAGACATTTTAAACATTAAAATACTAACAAATTAATCATCTCATTAATGGGACTATTTTCATTCTTAACACAGGAGATTGCAATGGATCTGGGAACAGCAAACACCGTCATCATTCATAATGATAAAGTTGTTGTTGATGAACCTTCGATAGTGGCAATTGATAAAAATACAGGGAAGTTGATTGCAATAGGTGAAAAGGCAAGGCTGATGCATGGCAAGACACATGAAAATATTACGACAATACGGCCTTTACGCGATGGGGTAATAGCCGATTTCAATGCTGCCGAACTTATGATAAGGGGAATGATAAAGATGATTGATAAGGGCCCGCGCCTTTTCTCCCCATCTCTGAAGATGGTAGTTTGCATACCATCGGGCAGCACCGAGGTAGAAATACGTGCAGTACGCGATTCATCGGAACATGCAGGCGGACGTGATGTATATATGATTTATGAACCTATGGCTGCTGCGATAGGAATTGGCCTTGATGTTGAAGCTCCCGAAGGTTGTATGGTGATTGATATCGGAGGAGGCACTTCCGAAATAGCAGTGATTGCTCTCGGGGGTATCGTTTGCAATAAATCAATCAGAATTGCCGGAGATGGATTTACAGCAGATATTCAGGCATATATGCGTCACCAACATAATATAAAAATTGGAGAACGGACAGCAGAAGACATTAAGATCATGGTAGGCGCCGCTCTTCCCGATATAGAAAATCCTCCGGCTGATTTTGTCGTAAGAGGACCAAATATTATGACAGCCCTCCCGATAGAAATACCAATTTCTTACCAGGAAATTGCTTACTGTCTTGATAAATCGCTATCCAAAGTAGAAGCAGCACTGTTAAGTGTTCTCGAGCAAACGCCACCTGAACTCTATGCTGATATTGTTAACAAGGGAATCTTTATGGCCGGTGGAGGAGCTTTACTCAGAGGTCTTGACAAAAGACTGACCGATAAGATCAACATAAAATTCAATGTTGTTGAAGATCCTTTGCATGCAGTTGTACGTGGTACCGGGGTTGCCCTGAAAAATGTTGATAAGTTTCAATTTCTGATGAGATAATTCAAATGGGTGAATGAGGAGTCTGCTGAATTTTTTAGCGAGATACGATAATCTGATCATATTTCTTATTCTCGAAGGAATAACAATTTATTTACTGGCTTCGGGCAATAATTATCAAAACACACGTGTTGTGAATGGAATCAGAAGCCTGACACATGGAATTGAAGAGAAAATTAACAATACCCGTACATATCTTAATCTTCGTGAAATCAATGAAAATCTTGCAGCGGAAAATATTGCTCTGAGGAACAGTATAGGGCGATTGGTCAAAAGGGAGAATTCGCTTTTTTTTTCTGTTTCTGACTCCATCTACCGGCAACAATACCTTCATACACCTGCTGAAGTCATTGATAATTCAATAAACCGGCAAAAGAATTTTTTTACGCTTAATAAGGGTCGAAGTCAGGGTGTGGAAGTTGAGATGGCTGTTACTTCTGGCGAATCTGTTGCAGGAGTGATTGTAGGATGCTCCGAAAACTTCTCCGTTGCTATGTCTCTGCTTAACATTGATTTCAGATTAAGCGCCAGGATTAAATCTAATGGGTATTTCGGATCACTAAGCTGGGACGGGAGGGATTACCGTAATGCAGTCCTTTCGGAAATTCCACAGCATGTTACAGTAAATGTGGGCGATACCATTGAAACTACGGGATATTCAGCAATTTTTCCTGAAGGTATTATGATCGGTACGGTAAGTGATTATGAAAAAAAAGGTGGAGATTTTTATATAATAGCGGTTACAATGCAAACCGATTTTAAAAAAATACATTTTGTGGATATAATCGGCAATATGAAGAAGACCGAGCAACTTGACCTTGAAAAATTATTTCAATGATCAACTCAATTTTACGATTTGTTCTTATTTTTATTCTTCTGATCCTGCTTCAGATTCTGTTATTTAACAATATTCAGTTCAGCGGGTATGTTAATCCGTATGTCTATCTGATGTTCATTCTTCTTTTACCTGTTGAAATACCATCATGGGTATTACTTCTCCTTTCATTCGCTACCGGTCTGGTGATGGATATCTTTTCAGGTTCTGCGGGTATGCATACTTCTGCAACTGTACTTGCCGGATTTGTCAGACCTTATGTTCTCAGGTTAATATCACCCAGGGATGGCTATGAAACAGGGTCGGATCCGTCGATGGTTACTTATGGGTTCAGATGGTTCTTTACATACGTATTATTAATAGTGTTAGTTCATCATACAACTCTTTTTTACCTTGAAGTATTCCGGTTTGCTGATTTCTTCAGAACAATGCTTAGAGTACTGTTAAGTTCACTGTTTACAGTAACTTTTATTCTTCTCATTGAATATTACAGGAGAGGCAAATAATTGAATCAATTATGAAAGATGCATTTATTAACAGGAAATACGTGATTATTGCGCTTATTGTACTGGCATCTCTGGGTTTGATAATCAGATTGTTCATAATACAGGTTGTAAAAGATTCATACAGGCTCTCCGCAGATAACAATGTTCTCAGGTATGTAACTCAGTATCCCGCCCGTGGTCTTATCTATGACAGGAACGGGAAGCTGATAGTATTTAACCAGGCGGCTTATGATCTGATGGTCGTACCTGCTCAGACCTCTAAACTTGACACAACGGAGTTTTGTAACCTCCTTGAGATAAGCCGTGATTTTTTGATGGAACGCATGAAATCGGCAATAAACTACTCAAGGCGTGCCCCATCAGTGTTTCTGAAGCAGATTTCAGATGCTACTTATGCAAGGTTTCAGGAAAAGATGTTCACATACCCTGGTTTTTATGTCCAGCCCAGAACATTGCGGAAGTATTCAAAACCGGTGGCATCACATGTTCTTGGATATGTCAGTGAGGTTGATGATGGTATTGTCAGGAAAAACATATATTATAAACCCGGTGATTACATCGGGAAGAGCGGAATAGAAGAGGCTTACGAAAAAGAACTGCGCGGGGAAAGGGGAGTGAAAATATTTATGGTTGATGTATTCAGCCGTGTAAAAGGTTCTTATGCAGACGGAGACAAGGATACACTTGCTGTTCAGGGGTTGGATATTTTTTCCGCGATTGATCTGGATCTTCAGGCGTATGGTGAGCTCCTTATGAATAATAAAAGGGGCAGCATTGTTGCCATTGAGCCGAAAACAGGAGAAGTACTGACACTTGTCTCTTCACCTGATTATGATCCGGGATTGCTTGTAGGAAGGGTAAGATCTGATAATTTTGCAAAGCTTCTGGCTGATACATTAGAGCCTTTGTATAACAGGGCACTGATGGCCTCGTATCCTCCAGGTTCAACTTTTAAGCCTATAAATGGACTAATAGCGCTCCAGGAGCAGGTAATTTCACCTTCCACAATGTTTGGCTGCAACAATGGTTATCTTTTTGTGAGTTGCCATTCACATCAATCGCCTCTTAATCTGGAAGGTGCAATAATGAACTCATGCAATTCATATTTCTGCCAGGCGTACAGAAGAGTACTTGAAAATCCAAAGTATCTTTCTGTTTCATCAGCTTATGAAAAGTGGAAAGGGTATCTCAATGAGTTTGGTTTCGGGAATAAACTGGGAACTGATTTTGTAAATGAACTCTCTGGCTTTATACCGGCCGGAAGTTATTACGACAAATACTACGGAAAAAGCAAATGGAAAGCGCTTACGATAATTTCAATGGCAATCGGACAGGGTGAGGTTGGAACGACACCTCTGCAGATGGCAAATATGACTGCTGCTATAGCAAACAGAGGTTATTTTTATACACCTCATATTGTAAAATCGATTGGGGCAGATCACACAATAGATAAACGATTCACGGTAAAGCACCTGATCAATATTGACTCTGCCAATTTTGAAGAAATTATTCTTGGGATGGAGGCAGCTGTAAATGGGGGAACTGCAACAGTTGCAGCTCTGAAAGATATTATTGTTTGTGGAAAGACCGGTACTGCTCAAAACCCCCATGGTAAAGATCACTCTGTATTCATCGCCTTTGCTCCAAAAGATGATCCTAAAATTGCTATTATGGTTGTTGTTGAGAATGCCGGTTTTGGAGCAACTTATGCTGCTCCCATTGCCAGCCTTATGATTGAAAAATATCTTAAAGGTGAAACAACAAACAAGGATCAGGAACAAAGCATGCTTAATCTTAACCTCATACAACAGTGAAACGCAGCATTAATATATGGACCGGTATCGATAAAATCTCAATTGTCCTGTTTCTGCTAATGATTGTAATGGGATGGTTTAATATTTATGCTGCAGTTTATAATGAAGAACGCTCTGGGTTACTGGATCTTTCACAACGATACGGAAAACAGTTTATCTGGATTATTGCATCCCTCATTCTGGCAGTTTTTGTGGTAATTATCGATAACAGATTTTATTTCTTTTTTTCATGGTTCATATACGGCGCTCTCATGCTGCTTCTTATTCTTGTTCTTATTTTTGGGAATGAGATAAACGGGGCAAAATCATGGTTTGAATTTGGAGGGTTAACTCTGCAACCATCTGAATTTGCGAAGTTTGGAACTGCACTGGCTCTTGCCGGTTATTTAAATACAAAGAGACAGAATATGACAAGATTAAAAGTGATAATTCCTGCATCGGCGATAATAATTTTACCGGCACTTCTTACAGCCCTCCAGCCGGATATGGGCTCCTCAATTGTCTATTTTGCATTATTTATGGTTCTTTTCAGAGAAGGTATGAGCCCCTATATTTTCGTATCGGGATTACTTATGGTAATACTTTTCTTTCTCACTCTTCTTATTAACAATCTCTACCTTACATTTGCATTAATTGCTATCGCATTTCTTCTGGTGTGGTTTGCAATACGAAAATGGAAATTGTGGTTTATAGGAGCAGGAATTTTCATTTTTATTGCCGTAACGATGTATATGCTTGATCGTTATGCATTTAAATCAATTGGAAATGAGCTGGTTATATTTATTTCTCTCATACTTTCAGGAGTAGCTTATGCATATTATATTTATAGCAAGAAAGCAGCAGCGGTTCTGATAATTTACTTGTTCCTTATTGGAAGCATCTTATTCGTTAATTCAGTCGATTATACCTTTAATAATATACTTAAACCTCATCAGAGGGAGAGAGTGAACATTATGCTTGGATTTAAATCAGATCCACATGGAACAGGGTATAATGTCAACCAGTCAATAATCTCAATAGGTTCCGGAGGCTTAACAGGGAAAGGTTATTTGCAAGGTACTCAGACTAAGTTCAAATTTGTCCCGGCCCAGAGCACCGACTTTATTTTCTGTACAGTTGGTGAGGAATGGGGTTTTACAGGGTCATTAGTAGTAATCAGTATGTATCTGTTTCTCCTTTTGAGGTTGATCTTTCTGGCTGAACGACAACGGTCTGTCTTTTCAAGAGTCTATGGATACAGCGTTGTCTCAATACTGTTTACCCATTTTTTTATAAATATAGGTATGGTCATTGGTATAGTACCGGTGATTGGGATCCCGTTACCGTTTTTTAGCTATGGTGGCAGCTCATTATGGGGATTTACTATTCTATTGTTTATATTTCTGAGACTTGATGCAAGCCGTACGGAGTATCTTGTATGATCAGAAAGGTATCGTGATGCCGTGAGATATCTTTATTCCAAAATCCTTTTCTACATAATCAATAAGTTGGGGAAAAAACTCCATAAAATCATCCTGTAGAGAGTAATAATTTTTTTTAAGAGCCCGCATGGCAAATCTTGTTTCGTTTGGAAGAGTTGAACGTTTACTTAACGTATTCAAAACATGACGGATCCCATTCTTTGTCTGATATGATTCAATCCAGTTGTTAATTATGAAAAAGGGCATCATCTCCCTGACATTTTCCGGCATTATTTCGTAATTGTTTACAAGTGCCCTGTAAAAATTATAAGTAACACTTTCAAGTGGTCTCCTGGAAAAAAAATCCCATTCCTTCGTCAAAAAATGGTCATAGATTATGTCAGTTATAACCCCGGAATATTTATGATATTTCCTTGTGAAAAATATCTTGCTGCGGTGAACAACAGGATGACTATCGGTAAACCCATCAATATGGCGATGAAGGATAATACCTTTTCTTATTAAATCAGGGTATTTAAGGTAATCGCGTCCTTTTACATAATCACCTATGTAATTACCAATGATTATTTTATCAGAATCACCTGAAAGATATATGTGAGCAAGTACATTCATAACATGACATAATAGTACAAAGAATTTGCCATATACCTTATCTTATTGAAAACATTTTCTTTAACATGTTTTCAGCTAATACAAAAAACAATATTAACAGGTTATTATTCAAGAAATTAAAGCATAAAAACGGCATTTTAAAAAATACTATAAAATGCTCGGAATTCCGGTATGCAAATTATACATTTGTTGGTCCATTTTAAAATGGAAATTCTTTCACAACAAATAAATTTCAAAAAAAACCAGGAGGATTTATGACGAAGAAAAATGTCATCATAATTGGTGCAGCAGGTCGCGATTTCCATAATTTCAATACCTGTTACAGAGATAATGATTTTTATAATGTTGTTGCATTTACAGCGGCTCAGATACCAGATATTGACGGGAGAAAGTATCCAGAAGAGCTTGCCGGTAAATTATACCCAAACGGTATACCAATTTTTGCGGAAGAAAACCTTCCTGAGCTGATCAAAAAATATAAAGTTGTTGATTGTGTCTTCTCATATAGTGATGTAACTTACCAGAAAGTAATGGCTGTAAGCGCGATAGTGAATGCAGCCGGCGCTAACTTCGTATTGCTTGGACCTTCGGGTACCATGGTAAAAAGTACAAAGCCGTTGATAGCTGTTGGCGCGATAAGAACAGGTTGTGGTAAGAGCCAGACATCGAGAAGGGTTATTGAGATTCTTATGAAAAAGGGTTTAAAAGTGGTTGCGGTCCGTCACCCGATGCCTTATGGTGACCTCAATGCACAGAAAGTACAGCGTTTTGCTAAGGTTAAAGACTTTGAAACGCATAAATGCACTATCGAAGAGATGGAAGAATATGAACCACACGTAGTTAGAGGAAATGTCATTTACGCGGGTGTCGATTATGAGGCTATTCTTCGTGCTGCTGAAAAAGATCCTGCCGGATGTGATGTAATTCTCTGGGATGGAGGCAATAATGATTTTCCATTCTATAAGCCCGATCTTATGATAACAGTTACCGACCCGCATCGGGCAGGCCATGAACTCAGGTACTATCCTGGTGAAGTCACTCTCCGACTTGCCGACGTGGTTGTGATAAACAAGATGGATAGCGCTGCACCTGAAGCAATTCAGATCGTAAGAGAGAGCATTGATAAAGTTAATCCGAAAGCAATTGTTATTGATGGCGCCTCACCAATCAAAGTTGACGATTCTTCTTTAATCAGAGGAAAGAGAGTCCTTGTAGTTGAGGATGGTCCGACGCTGACACATGGCGAAATGAAACTGGGTGCAGGAGTGGTTGCTGCCCGTAAATTCGGAGCTGCAGAAATTGTTGACCCACGTCCGTTTACAGTTGGCAGGCTAAGTGAAACATTCAGATTATATCCGAATATCGGAACCCTGTTGCCTGCAATGGGTTATGGTAAACAGCAGTTAAAGGACCTTGAAACTACAATCAACAACACCGATTGCGACAGTGTTATAATTGCAACACCTATTGACCTGAACAGGATTATCAAAATTAATAAACCCAATACCAGGGTTTATTATGATCTTCAGGAAATTGGCGATCCGAATCTTACGCAGGTTATTGATGATTTTGTGAAGAAATATAAGCTTTAATCTTTTTACCGGCTTCTTCAAAACCTGGCTTATTAAGCAGAGCGAACATATTCCCTTTATAAGCTTCAACACCCGGCTGATCGAAAGGATTTACATCAAGGATATATCCGCTTATTGCACAGGCCATTTCAAAGAAGTATATCATCTGCCCGGTATAATACTCATCCAAAGAAGGAATTGTAATGGTGACTATCGGAACATTACCATCGTTATGGGCAAGAGTTGTGCCTGTTTCAGCATTATGATTAACCTCCGAGAGTCTTTTTCCGGCAAGGTAATTAAGCTGGTCGGAGTCATCTTTTTCTGCCGGAATAGTAAGTTTTTTAGCAGGGTTTTTTACTGAGATCATTGTTTCAAAGAGAATTCTCTGACCATCCTGAATATATTGACCTAATGAATGAAGGTCGGTTGTCATGTCAACTGAAGCTGGGAAAATTCCTTTTCCATCTTTTCCCTCACTCTCACCATATAATTGTTTCCACCATTCAGCCAGGAAATGAAACTTCGGTGTGAACCCAACCATTATCTCTATTGATTTACCACTCTGAAGGATAAGGTTTCTTGCAGCTGCATAAAGAAGGGATGGATTGGAAACAGCGTTTTTATTATTTCTTGTCAGCTCCTCCATTGCTTTTGCGCCTTTCACCAGCATTCTGATATCCAGTCCGCTGATAGCTATTGGAAGCAGGCCAACAGGAGTAAGTACAGAATATCGTCCGCCAATATTATCTGGAATAATAAAGGTTTCATAGCCGTTTGTTTCAGCCAGTGACCTGAGAGCTCCTTTTTTGGAATCTGTTATCGCAATGATCCTGTCGGCAGCGACAGCTTTCCCTACCTTTCTCTCGAGGTGATCTTTCAGTATTCTGAAGGCAATGGCAGGCTCGGTGGTAGTTCCCGATTTTGAGATTACAACAATCGAATAGCTTCTTCCATCAAGTATTTCAAGAAGATCCGACAAATAATCTTCGCAAATATTCTGACCTGCATAAATCACATCGTGGTGTTTTGTCTTCAGAAGAGGCGAAAAGGAATGAGAAAGGGCTTCGATAACTGCTCTGGCCCCCAGGTATGATCCGCCAATTCCGATTACAATTGTTGTATCAGAAATTGATCTTAGATGTCTGGCAGTTTTTTCTATTTTGTCCAGTTGGGGAAGGATATCATCGGGAAGGGAAAGCCACCCAAGAAAATCATTTCCCGGACCCGTGCCGGCATTAAGAGTATCGAGATGTCTTACCGATTGTTGTGCAAGAGCAATAACCTCTTCGGTAGAGATGAAGCCGCTGGCGTTTTTCAGATTGACACTTAAATTTTCCTTCATTTTCCTTAAATATTATATTGAAATTATTTATTTCTTTTCAGCTTTAATAACCTGATCACAAAGGTAATAAAAAAGCCGTCGGAAGTAATCCGGCGGCATGTAATAATGTTGGGAATATATAGTAATTAGAAACTACCTGTTATGAACTCCACCGGCACTTGAGGAATGTGCATCTACATATTTGGGATTACCCTGGTAGTTGATATCTCCGGCGCTTGAGGCTCTTGCAGTTATTTTTTCCGACACATTAATGTCGGCATCTCCTGCACTTGACACTGAAACATCTGCTTCCCTGACCTTCAGATTATAAGCATTAAGATCGCCAGCACTGCTTAGATCAGCTTCAAGCCTGTCCGTCTCACCTGAAAGTGTTATATCACCTGAACTGCTGATATCTATTTCAATCTCTTTTGCATATACTTCCAGATTGATATCACCTGCACTGCTTGCTGATAATTTGAGTTTGTCACTTTTAACCGGTGTTTCACCAATAACATCGCCTGCACTGCTTGTCCTTACAGAGTTTACCTCTTTCATTGTAACATAAACCCTTTTTCTCTCTGCCTGACGGATGTTGACTTCGGTATAAACATGAAGCACCCCATCTCTTACTTCGGTAAGGATAAATTCATGAAGATTCTCATCTGCTTCAACTGAAATAGCCTCCTTATCACCCTGTTTCAGATAAACATCAATTCCGGCGCTAACCCTTATTCCGGCAAAATATTCAACTTTTCTTTCTTTTGTGATAATATTGCCGTCTCCGTGAACGGTTTTCCTTATTTGTCCATGTGTAAAAGCCGAAATACTCAGGATAGCGATGGTGATTGTTAAAATTCTCAGGTTTTTCATATCTCTTCATTTTATTTTTTTATCTCAAATCCGAAATAAAGACATGAAGAAAAATGGAATGTTGCATGAGAATCAAATTTTTTTAATGCCATTTGAATATTTTCAGTCCGGCAGAAAAAAACAAAACCCCGGTTGCCGTCAGGATTAAAATCGGCATTGCTAATTCATTATAACCTGCCCCTTCATTAAAAATACTTCTTATCCCGTCAGTCAGCATAGTTAACGGGAGATTTTTAATTACAGGAAGGCTCCATTCCGGGAAATTCTGGTAACTGAAGAATATTCCGGATAGCACCATCATTGGCATCACCACTACATTAATTAGTCCGTTGCCAACTTCAGTATTGGATGTATGTGATGAGACTAACACTGCTAATCCGGCAAATGCGATATTCCCTGCCAGGAACATTAAAATAAGGGCGGAGATATCACCCTGTATTGTCATCTTAAATGCAAAAAGGGCGAATAGAAAAAGAACCAGCGATTCAATGAAATTCATTGTAATCCTGACTGTTATAAGTGCAATAAGAAAATGTGATTTTTTCATCGGGGTAGCAACCAGTCTACGTAAAAGCTTTTTTGACCTCTTCTCAATTATCCCATAGCTGATTCCCCACATGCTCGACATCATTACACCCATTGCTATCAGGCCGGGTACAAGAAAATCGATATATCTCGTTCCTGTAACAGTAAGTGGTATTATTTCTGTATTGTTTTTAACTGTTAGTACTTCTCCTTCCCCTATGATATTACTGAGCTTAAGGTAAGTAAGTTGAGCATCGGGATTCACCGGATCGAAATGGTACTCAACCGAGTCGTTTAATCCAACAAGAAGTACATTAATTGTTCCTCTTTTAAGAAGTTTCATTGCCTCATCCCATTCCATATCGTAAAACAAAAAAATGGAGTTTCCAAGTTTTTCATCTTTTATAACATATTTCCATTGCCAGGGTTCCTTTTCTTCAGAGAGGTTCTTTTCACAATTCTTCTGAAGAAAGGCATCTATAACTGTATTATCTGATCCGGCCCCTGATCTCTCAGTGTTACTAATGATGGCAACTTTCCGTACTACAGCAGCTTTTTTTGTAAAAGCAAGTCCCAGCCCGAGTGACATCAGAATTGGGAATAGGATTCCCCAGAATAGGACTCCCGGTTCACGGATGATTTCCCGGAAAAGAGCAGACGTCAGCTGCCATAACTGGTTAAATCTAAACAATCTATTCATTTATCTTCCTTCCGGTTAGTGAGACAAACAGATCATCAAGTGTTTTATACCGGTGTTCTACTCTGTAAGGCACATCTTCAAGAAGTTGTTCAAGTGTTCCCTCTTTTAGAATTACTCCGTTATCCATTATTATTATATAGTCGCAAAGGTTTTCTGCTTCTTCCATGTAATGTGTTGTAAGGATCATTGAAGTCTCAGATTTTTCCTTCAGGCCACCTAAAATTTCCCAGATTTCCCGCCTGGCATTCGGATCGAGTCCTGTTGTTGGTTCGTCAAGAAGAAGTATTGCAGGATTATTAATCAGGGCAATTCCTATTGCCAGCCGCTGTCTTTGTCCGCCTGAAAGATTTACAACATACGATTTTCTCTTTTCTTCAAGTCCGACAATATCAATTATCTCGTTAACCCTTTCTTTTCCGAGATTAAAAAATGCGGCAAATAAAAGTAAGGTCTCAGACACTCTGAGTTTATCGATAAATCTTGTTTCCTGTAGTGAAAGGCCTGTAATCTGGTGAAGTTCATCTTCATTTCCCTTCCACTTTTTACCCATGATGGTAATTTCGCCTTTATCGGGTTTCTGAATTCCTTCAATCATCTCGACGAGAGTGGTCTTCCCGGCTCCGTTTGGCCCAAGAAGAGCAACAAACCGGCCTTTGGGGATATAAAGATCAATCCCTTTTACAGCCTGAACTGTTTTGAAGGATTTCCAGACGTTTTTTACCTCTATTACAAAATTTTCTGTCATTTTTGTTTGATCAGTTTACTTCTTTAACAGAATAAGTCCTGATTTGTTTAGATGGTCTTTCAGAATCCGGATAGCGGCAGTTGCGCTGCCTCCTGTAGCAAGCAGTGGATTTTTTAGCAGGTTTAACATATTATTCTATTTTGTGGCTATCAGGTATCCGACACAGGTTTATATCCGACATAGATTAAATATTGCTGTCTTTTATGTAGGAAATGGATATTCAGTCTGGCATTAATAACATAGAATATTCTGAAAGCTACATTAGTTAAAAACGATTTCCTTTTTATTTTTGGAATCCAGTTACGATAAATGCTCCATCCTTTTCTCACCTGCTGAGATATATCTTCACTGTAATTAATTACAAGTTCAGATTTTAGGAATTCTTCTTCGTAGCGTTTTCTGTTCCAGAAATGATGAACCATTGGTTTGCCCCAAATTTTCATAATTCCTTCCCTTTTCTCACGGGTAGATAATATATCGGCTATCAGGAATTGTCCCCCGGGTTTTAGAACGCGGTGTACTTCTTTAAGAAATGCCGGTTTATCAGGATAATGAAAAGCGCTCTCAATGTTTAGCAGAGTATCTACAGAATCAGAAGGGATTTGCGTAAGGTTCTGGGCGTCATCTACAATGAATTTTACATTATCTGCCCCGAGACGTTCTTTTTCACTGTTGGCAATTTCTATGTTGGCTATACTTAAATCTATTCCGGTTATGCTTAACGGATTAAAAACGGTATTTATGTACAGAGACTGAACGCCATTTCCACTTCCGATTTCCAGAATTTCTTTATTTTTCAGTGGTTCAAGTAATGAAACACAATAATCAGTAAGGTTTTTCTGTGCCTGGATGAAACTATCGGATTCCTTAACATAAAATGGATAATGAAGCATGGTGTAATTGGTATTTAACCGCTTGAGAGCCATGTTCATAGATTCATAATACTGGTCATTGGTAAAACCTGTCCCTGACAGCTTAAGTATTTTTTTCAGAAAGTTCATTATAACTCGCTATTAATTTGTAAGTAAGATTAAGATTAAACGATTTGTAAATTGAATTTAATTAAGGTTAAGCCATGCTTTCACATCGTTCTGAGTGGGATTTTTCAGCCCGAGTTTGTTCTTTTTGTTATATCCGCAAATATCCTGATGGAGTTTTGTATGTTTTTCAACTTCCTTAAGTTTTGTGACAGTTGTAAAACCCAGATTTTTTAATGGTTCAATCCATTCTTCAGGTACTCCGATTTCCAGATAATCTTCCTTTTTACTTTCGACTTTTGCTTTTTGACTTTCCGGTTTCATCTGTGGGAATAAAAGTACATCCTGAATAGATGGCTGATTGGTGAGAATCATCGTCAGTCTGTCAATACCGATCCCCATGCCTGATGTAGGAGGCATGCCATATTCGAGGGCCCTTACAAAATCGAGATCGATGAACATAGCCTCATCATCCCCCTTCTCTGATAGCCTGAGCTGATCCTGAAACCTTTCCATCTGGTCGATCGGATCATTCAATTCAGAATAAGCATTAGCTATCTCCCTGCCATTTATCATCAGCTCAAACCTTTCTGTGACGCCGGGCTTGCTCCGGTGCATCTTCGTAAGAGGGGATGTTTCTGTGGGGTAATCAATTATGAAGGTGGGCTGGATATAATTATGTTCACATTTTTCTCCAAAAAGCTGATCTATCAGTTTACCTTTTCCCATCTCAGGTGCATGAGGCACCGAGAGCCTGTCGCAGACTTTTCTCAGGTCATCTTCATCCAAATCAGAAATATCAACGCCGGTATTTTCTTTTATTGCATCAGTCATGCTGATCCTTTTGAAAGGGGGATTAAGATTGATGACCTTATCACCATAAGTAATTTCAGTCTTACCATGCAGGTCGAGTGCAGTTTTTTTAACAATCTCTTCGGTAAAGCTCATCATCCAGTTATAATCCTTGTAAGCTATGTAAATCTCCAAAACCGTAAATTCGGGATTATGGTTGCGGTCCATTCCTTCGTTGCGGAAATCCTTCGCGAATTCATATACACCTTCAAAGCCTCCAACGATGAGTCGCTTCAGGTAAAGCTCATTTGCAACCCTCAGATAAAGAGGCATATCGAGTGTGTTATGATGAGTAATAAACGGCCGGGCAGCTGCTCCTCCCGGTATAGGTTGAAGAATAGGTGTCTCAACTTCAAGATAGCCCCTTGAATTAAAAAGTTCGCGCATCGACTGGATTATCTGTGTCCTTTTTCTGAACACATCGCGTACATGTGGATTAACTATAAGATCGACATAACGCTGGCGATAGCGCATCTCAGGATCTGTAACCGCATCATACAAGATGCCGTCTTTTTCTTTCACAACAGGAAGCGGACGGACTGACTTACTCAGAACAGTAAACTCATCAACATGAACAGTTGTCTCGCCCATCTGTGTTTTAAAAACATGTCCTTTTACTCCTAAAATATCACCGATGTCGAGAAGCCGTTTAAACACAGTGTTATACATCGTTTTATCCTCGCCTGGGCAAACATCATCGCGACGGGCATAGATCTGTATTCTGCCTGATGAGTCCATTAATTCTGCAAATGAGGCATTTCCCATTATGCGTCTGCTCATTATGCGACCTGCCAGGCAAACATCCTGGAAATTATTTTTTTCAGGAGCGTAATTATCGAGTATATCCTGTGCAAAAGCGTTAGTTTTATATTCAGCAGCAGGGTAGGGATTTATACCAAGTTTTCTTAATTCATCGAGAGATTCCCTTCTTATCTGCTCCTGTTCACTTAAATTCATGTTGCTCATGTGATATTAAAATTTGTGCAAATATAGAAAAATTCAGACTTTTGCGAATGAAGGATTATTAGCCTTATCACTTCACCCCGGGCTCAATTATTTCTGTTTTGTAATTAATTTCTGAGCGTGCATCTTCTGGCGATGAGGCATTGCCGCAGGCTGCCTGGACGAATAATGAAGCGCCGAGGACAGTTGTTTCTTTATGATCAATGATCTTAAGAGGAACTCCGGTACAGTCAGCTCTTAATCGGTTCCACAACCTGTTTTTTGACCCCCCTCCTACACAAAGGATACTTTCGGTTTTAAATCCGCCGGCATTTTCGAGCGCTCTCTTCCCCTCCAGAAGTCTTTCAGAAAGCGCTTCAAGCATTGCCCGGTATATTTCATCGCGGGTCGATTCCATCGTCAGACCGAGTATCTGACCTCCTGGTTTGCCCTTAAGTTCTTCATAGAATTTTGGAATGATTTTCACTCCATTGCAACCCGATGGTACTTTTTCTGCTCCTGAAATCATAACTTCATAAACATCATCTTTAATATCGCTATATAGATTCCTCCGGACCCATTCAAGCATTCCGGAGGCAATCCACTGGTTACCAATGTTATATAATCCGGGTCTCGAATCCAGCTCGGTTGTGATACCCATATTGAGCTGCTCTTTGCCTGACCCGAAACCTTCTGCCCTGACCATCAGTATCTCCCAGGTTCCTGAACTGAGTACTGGTTGATTTTTTTCAGCACCTGATCCGAAAATTGCAAATTGTGTATCGTGACCGGTTGCAATAACCGGAATCCCCACAGGAATAGCGGTTTCTGCAGAGGCCTTTGAATTAATCTTACCGGTTATCGTTCCGGCTTCAACGGGTGTTCCAAGTTTTTCAAAGGGGAAGGCGATTTTATTGATAATATTTTTTGAAAACCCCCTTGTAGAAAGGTTTGTTAACATCGATGTTCCCGACATGGTTGTATCATTTACCATCTCCCCGGTAAGAAGAAATGAGAATATCGAAGGCATGAAAAGGAACCTGTAGCCTTTTTCGACTATTTCCGGCTTTTGTTCGACAAACCAGATTAGTTTATTAATTGTATTGAAAGTGAAAGGGAGAACACCACATTCGCTGTATAAATCGTTGAGGGGTAGGTATTTATCGATATTGGTCATTATAGGATTTGTCCTTTCGCATTGCCATGATATGACCGGGTAAAGCATTTTCCCTGACTGGTCGAACAGGGTTCCATCAACCCCGAAAGTTGTAATTGTAACACCTGCAATTCTGTCTACACTGATCTGGCTGATAACTTTTTGTGATGCCCGGCACATTTTAGCCCATATCTCATTTACATCCCATATCCTGTAAGCAGGGTAGAATGGATCCGGTCGTGTATTATTGGGGAAGGATTCAGATGCGAGTATTTCGCCTTTGCTGTTAATTGCTATGGCTCTGACATTTGTTGCACCACAGTCGAAAACGATTACAATATCATTTTTTTGCATAATTTTATAAATTGTTAATTACCAAGTCGGGAGCAAATATAATAAATTGGATTATTAATTGTTTATAACTTTGCCTGTTCAAATTCAAAGAGAATCCTGAATGCAAAAGAGCAGACGATTACCCGCCTGGTTGAAGATGCAGAGGGCCAGCGGAGAAAATTATTCGATGGTGAAGCATGTGGTTGTTGAGAATCACCTTCATACAATATGCACCAGCGGAAATTGCCCGAATATTGGTGAATGTTGGAATTCGGGCACTGCCACCTTTATGATAATGGGTGATATATGTACCAGGGCATGTAAATTCTGTGCCACAAAAACAGGGAAACCACTTCCTCCTGATCCTCAGGAACCATACAGGCTGGCTGAATCAATAAAAAAAATGCGGCTTAAGCATTGTGTTATCACTTCTGTCGACCGCGACGATCTACCCGATGGAGGAGCCTCTTTCTGGGCGGATACAATAGAGTGTGTAAAAAAGGCGAACCCTGATACAACAATGGAGACCTTAATTCCCGATTTTGACGGGAAGGGTGAAAGTATTCAAAAGATAATTGATGCCGGACCAGATGTGATATCTCATAACATCGAGACCGTAAAACGTCTCACACCAGTAATCCGTACAAAGGCAAAATATGAAAGAAGCCTCGAGGTAATAAAATATATCTCAAAAAAAGGAAAAATAGCCAAATCGGGTCTAATGCTTGGGCTGGGTGAAAGTGAGGATGAAATAATTCAAACTATTCATGATCTTTATGCTGCGGGGTGCAAAATACTTACTATTGGTCAATATCTTCAACCCGGATCAGGTTACATGGAAGTAGTGGAATATATTTCCCCGGGAAAGTTTGAAGAGTACAGGGTTAAGTCACTGGAAATAGGTTTTTCTTTCGTAGAAAGCAGTCCATTGGTGCGGTCATCTTTTCATGCAGAAAATCATGTAAAGGCTCGATAAAATACATTATATTAGCATCACTTAATCAGAAATCTTCAGTTGAGCTATAGCGTTATATATAAGGATATTGGACAAAAGGGTTATAAAGAGACCTGGGACTATCAGGCAGATATCTTTAAAAGACTTGTTGACAATAAAAAGGCAGGAATGGGAGTTACCGACACCGGTAGAAATGTTCTTCCCGGGACTCTGATCTTTGTTGAGCATGCTCATGTTTACACTCTTGGTAAAAGCGGGTCGGAAAATAATCTTCTTCTTGATCATATACAACTTCAGGCAAAGGATGCTGCTTTCTACAGGATCGACAGGGGAGGAGATATAACCTATCATGGTCCCGGACAAATTGTAGGCTACCCGATTTTTGATCTGGATGTCATTAAAATAGGCTTGAAGGAGTACATTTACAGACTCGAAGATGCTATTATCAGAACTGTAGGTGAATTTGGTCTTAATGCTTCAAGATTTGAGGGAGGAACCGGCGTGTGGCTCGATCCGGAAATCAATGGAAAAGCAAGGAAGATTTGTGCCATCGGTGTAAAGGCCAGCAGGTACGTAACAATGCATGGTTTTGCTTTCAATGTTAATACCGACCTGGCCTACTTTAATAATATAAACCCATGCGGCTTTACCGACAAAGGGGTTACTTCACTTGAAAAGGAGCTGGGCAGCAGGCAGGATTTTGATTTTGTAAAAAACAAAGTGAAAAAGAACCTGCAGGATGTTTTTGATTTGGAATGGACTAATCAGTAAAGAGATGAAAAAAAGATGGGTTGTGAAGGATAAAGGAGATACGGCAGTTGTTAAACAACTTGCAGGAGCTCTTTGTGTGTCGGAATCACTGGCTAATCTGATGGTACAGCGAAATATTAACTCAGCTTATGAAGCACAGGCTTTTTTTAATCCCAGCCTCGATTACCTTCATGATCCATTTCTCATGAAGGATATGAATATAGCTGTAGACAGGATATCAACCGCAGTAAAGAAAAACGAAAGGATTCTTGTTTATGGTGATTATGATGTAGATGGTACCACGGCCGTGGCCCTGATGTATTCATTTCTCAAAGATCAGTATTCAAATGTTGAATTTTACATACCCGACAGGTATAAAGAGGGCTACGGAGTTTCATTCCAGGGTTTGGATAATGCATATCAGAATAACTGTAAGGTTGTGATCACACTCGACTGTGGTATTAAGGCAGTTGAAAAAGTCAAATATGCACGTTCAAAAGGGCTGGATGTAATAATTTGCGATCACCATTACCCGGGTGATGAGATACCCAAAGCACTTGCTGTCCTTGATCCCAAGCAACCATCCTGCAATTACCCATACAAAGAACTATCCGGATGCGGAGTAGGTTTCAAGCTAATTCATGCCTATTCAAGGGTGCACGGCATTCCTTTCAGTGCAATATACCATTATCTTGATCTTGTTGCTGTCAGTATTGCTTCGGATATTGTCCCTATTACCGGAGAAAACAGGGTAATGGCCTATTTCGGCCTGAAGCAGCTTAATGAATCTCCACGTACCGGTCTGAAGGAGCTAATCCGTGAATCGGAAGTTACTAAAGCTCTTACAATCGAGGATGTCGTTTTCAAGATAGGTCCGAGAATCAATGCTGCCGGTAGAATGGAGACAGGCAGCAAGGCTGTTGATCTGCTTGTTTCCAGCGATACTCTTCTTGCCACAGGGATAAGTAAGGAGATCAATAATTTCAATATTGAAAGGCGAAGTGTTGATCGCGTTATCACGACAGAAGCAATGCGGATGATTTCTGAAGATCAGAGAACTGTAAACTCCAAAACCACAGTGCTATATAATCCCACATGGAAAAAGGGGGTGATTGGAATTGTTGCCTCCAGACTTATTGAAACATATTACCGTCCGACGGTCATTCTTACCGAATCTAATGGTTTTGCCACAGGCTCGGCACGATCTGTCCAGGGTTATGATCTTTACCAGGCAATAGAGGCATGCAGCGATCTTCTCGAAAGTTTCGGAGGGCATATGTTTGCAGCAGGATTAACACTAAAAAAGGAGAATATCCAGCCATTCATGGAGAGATTTGAACAGTATGTTAACAGCACAATCACTGAAGAACAACTCGTTCCACGCATGTTTATTGATACTGAGCTCTCATTTTCAGAGATAAATGAAGATTTTTTCAAAACGATGAGCCAGTTTCAGCCATTTGGACCAGGAAACATGTCACCCATATTCGTTTCGCGAAACGTTTTTGATACCGGATCGGGACGTATGGTCGGCTCAATCGGTGAACATCTTAAACTGGATCTTTGCCAGGAGTCAACGGGCCAAAAAAGCTTCTCTGCCATAGCATTCAGCCAGGCAAACCATTTTGAATATATTAAGGGTGGAAATCCTTTCGATATCTGTTATTCTTTGGAAATGAACGAGTTCAGGGGGAATAAAAATCTCCAGCTCAATATCAGGGATATAAAAACACCGGGTTCATGAGGGTAAAGAGTGATTTAAAACATTACCTTGAACTGGATTTTTAATTCTTTATTATTTTTAGTACTCATTCCACTTTCATCCAACGATGTAAGACCGTATTTGGCTCTCAATTCCATAATATCGCTGATTTCCCATTTTACCATAATATAACTCCGGCTCCCTTCTCCCGACAGCGCAGGAATACTGAAACTATATAACAGGTCATTTTCATACGAATAAATCCTTGAATCCCAGTCATCGGTATTATACAAACAATACCTGAGCCATAATGTGACCGGGAGTTGAGTGAATCTGTAGTTAATATCCTGTAATAAAAGCATTCCCCTGCTTCCTGATGGATCAACTATCTTATAATCGATTCGTGTTCCCAGAGTCAGATTATCGTAAAGAGAATATCGTACAGAACCCTTTAAACTTTTAGTGATAATCTCCTTCTGTTCGGGTATTCCGTTGGTTTCAGGATTATCGGCCATCGAAAGCCTGTAATTATATGAACCTTCAATTGCAAGTTTTTCTGTCGGCAGAAATCTGACTCTAATTTCCTGCCTCATTCCCCATGAGGGAGCACTGCAACGGTATTTCAACCATGGGGAATGTTGAATATCACAACCGCCGCTTATAAAGAGGTGCTTTGCTGCTTCAAAGGTGAAATTCCCGAGAATCCCCTGTTCATTACCGGTTGCTGAACCGCTTCCCGGTCCTTTACCATGAAAACTGACATAGCCGGCATTATAGTTCCTGATTAAGAAATTAATAGTTAACCGGTCAGATGGTCTGAATGACAACCCTTGTACGAATGCATGCTTTTTATACTCATTAGTAGAAAATTCGCCATAAAGCAAAATTCTTTTAATGAGGCTGTTATAATAGATAGTGTAAAGATTGTTTCTATCTCCTTCAAAATCAAAAATGTTTTCAGGATCATTGCCTGTTGGGTATACAGGAAGTGAGAACCTGTCTTCTGACCAGGCCAGGCCAATCCTTACATTATTAAAATTGTATGAAAGATTTACTCCATAGGCTTGCTCAGAAATTGCATCTTTTTTAAGCAAAAGTGAAGATGTATTATGTGTCCCTGCCAAATAGAAATTTTCAATATAGTCTTTTGAAGTACCTGCTGATGAGCCAAGGGTGGCATCTGAATAATTTTTCGAATAATAGAGAACCAAACCAAGATTTTTAACAGAAAATTCAGCGGCCACTCCTCTGAAAAAATTGTTTTCATCGGTTGATGTATAAGGTCTTATCTCATCACTGGCCGACATATAACCCGGTGCGGTAAGGGAAAGACCTGTACGGATACCGGTATTTATATTTGTACCCTGACCAAAACGTGCTGAATAATCGCCCACTATGAGCCTTCGAATCAGACCACTCCCGTTGTAGGTAAGGTTGGCTGACATAAAATCAGGCAGTGAAGTGTTGCCGCTGAAAAACTTCTCTCAGGGATCTTTTTCAACAGTAAATCCTCCGGAAAAACCGCCTGCTGTAAACTTGTATTTTGTGAGCATTTTCCAGGGGGAACCTAAGGATGATGTATCGTTATTCCCCGGTTTGATAGAAAGATTTGTTATTGATGTGTTCCTCCATCTTACTGGATATGAATTCATGTTAACTTTATTATCAAGGGTAATGAATGGGATTATCATCTCTACTGTTTCTTTATCAAACCCGGGGATGTTTACTAATTCATATACGGAGATGACCCTTCCTGATGAATGGGCATAATCTGCCAATGCTTTTACCTGGAAATCAGATAGAAAGAATAGTTTTGAAATCTCATCTTCACGAGATGAATTAAGCTTTATCGGATTCTCTGCAAGTTCATAAAGCCTGTCAATATAAGAGGCAGCTGCCTCAGGGTCAGAGTCATCAGCTGCCAGCTCCTCGGCTACTGTAATGATAATTTCCGATAATTTTTCTGACTGACCGTATACAATAGCAGGAGTTATCGCGAGTAACACTATTAACACATTAACCGCAGATGGCGCAAAGCTCTCAAAGGATACTCTATATGGTTTTTGACTCTTCATCCCGATAAAGGATTTCTTTTTATCTTTGCGGTTAATGTATTTCAAATACTATTGATACAGAGGAAGTTACTCCCAGTTTTTCGTGAGTTGTAAAACCAAAATCAATCTGCGCAATTTTTGCAAGGTATCCCGACCCGAAACTGAATGAGTTGTTATTTGTACTGAATCCGCCCCTTAGCCAAAGTTTTTTTGCTGCTTCGTATTCAAAGCCTGTTCTGAATATCAATTTACTCCCCGAACTCATTTCAGTTTCAACGCCTGCAAAAAGTACCTTACTAAGGTATGTTTCGGCTCCAATCCTGAGTGTTGTTGGCAGGTACGTCTTTCTAATTGAATTGGGTACAGGATTGAACAGATGAATCCCGATCCCGATATTTTCAGAAGGTGTAATAAGCAGGCCAGTTTCACATGTAATAGATTGATTATTAATATACTCTCTTGATGTTCTTTCTGAAAAATAATCGATTTGTACTCCGGCGGATATCTTATCTGAAAGTTTCATACCGCAAGCCAACCCTGTCATTTCCCGTTTAAAATCTGTATACCCGAAATGAGTATATACAGCCCCTAATGAAGCTTTTCCGGCAGGTATTGTCATACCAACAGATCGGGTTCCCAGTTCCTTGATACTGAACCTGTTTTCGTAGTTGAATCCGAATGAAGATGAATTATTAAAAGCTAGTGATGCCTGGTTATGGAACGAAGACCAGAATCCGTTCTTCATAATGCAAACATATCCCATTCCTGCTTCACCGGCTCCTGCGGAAGGGCGATATGGATCGCCACCGGAAGCGGTTAAAGAGAAAAATGAAATAAATACAGAAACAGATATTTTCAGCAGCGAGCTCAACTGTTTCAAAATAAAACTCCAAGGTACAAAAAAAAATAACCCGGATAACAGGATTGGATTAATTTATTTTACCTCTGTGACCCTGATATAACAAAACAACTGCTTGAATTGGTTAAAAATAGTTTTTAGAGGCGCTCTATTGTTATTAGAAAGTTTTAACAATATATTTGTTTCAAGAATAATATAAAGGTAATTTCTAAAGATTCCCGTGAAGATTATAAGGTTATATAGATTATGAAACACATACAATTCAATAAATCTCTGATAGCAGTGAGTGTTTTTTCCGCGTTAAGTGGATTAAATAGCCATGGGTCAGAAGCTCATTCCGGAAAACCGAACATACTGTTTTTCTTTCCTGATCAGTTTCGATATGATTGGACAAGTATGAATCCAGTCATGCCAAACATAACGCCAAACCTTAAAGATCTGGCGCACAACGGTGTATATTTTTCATCTGCAATTTGCCCTTCGCCTCTATGCGCCCCATCCAGAGCTTGTCTTGCATCCGGCAAACAATATGAAAGGTGTAGAGTACCGTCAAACGGAACTGCTTTTCCACTTGATGAAACAACTTTTTATAAATTATTGCGCGATTCTGCCGGGTATCATGTCCTGGGTTGTGGAAAGTTTGATCTTGATAAACCCGGGAATAATTGGGGAATTGATGGTAAACATCACAGGGAAGGGTTCCCATCTTTGCTTAATGTTTGGGGGTTTACCGATGGCATTGATAATGCAGGGAAAAGTGATGGGATTAATTCCAATAAAAATAATATTCCTGAACCTTATTACGCATATCTGAAAGACCATGGACTTACATTACAATCAATGACCGATGAGGCTTATGCAGATAACTGGATAGCAAGAAATGGTCTTGAACTGCTCAGGGCGGTACCGGTCGGAGAACCCTGGTTCCTCCAGATAAATTTTAATGGACCTCATTCTCCTTATGATCCCACACCGGCAATGTTGAAAGGCTGGGATACTGTTCATTTCCCTTCTGCCGTAGATAACACCAGGGATGTTAACGAACTCAGGCAGATGTATAGCGCTGAAATTTTTAATATTGATCGCTGGATAAAAGTATATCTTGACGAACTTCAAAGACGTGGTGAGCTCGATAATACAATCATTGTTTTCTGTTCCGATCATGGCGATATGCTTGGAGATCATGGGCTGGAAGGCAAGAGTAAACCATATCACCCTTCAGTTGGTGTTCCTTTAGTCATTTCAGGTCACGGTATTAAAAAAAACCTGATTAATACCAAACCAGTAACCACTCTTGATCTGACTGCTACATTTCTTGATTTTGCCAAGATAAAAGAGCCATCTGGCATGGATTCAAAATCATTGAGATCTTACCTCGAAACCGGGAAAGGTTATAACCGTAAATATGTAACCTCTGCCCTGGGTGCCTGGAGAATGGTTTTTGACGGGAGATATAAACTTATTGATACTAAAAACGCACCAATAATTATTTATGATTTGGAAAAAGATCCTTCAGAAACAATAAACGTTGCTGCCGGCAACAGGGTCAACGCACGAAGAAATAAAAAACTGACAGACTATTTACAAATTAGTAAGGGTTATTAACAGCTTTTTTATTATTTTTATTGCCTGGTGCTGCAATGTGGGTTAACTACAGGCGCTTAACTCCGGTCAGGGATTATCAATTTATCGGGCCGGAAGTGGATAAGGGCGCTGGTTTTTCCATCAAACCAGCATTTACATCTACCCGATTATTGCTTTATAAAACTAATTCCTAAATTTGTAGCTAAAAATCTTCAGGTGGTTTATCTGACAAATAAGCGAAAAATAATTAACGATCCTGTTCATGGGTTTATCAGCATCCCCGGGGATTTCGTTTTTGACCTCATTGAACACCCCTGGTTCCAGAGATTAAGAAATATCAAACAATTGGGATTGACAAGTTTTGTTTATCCCGGAGCAAATCACAGCAGGTTTCAGCATGGTCTGGGAGCTTTGCATCTGATGGATATGGCCATAAGTACCCTCAGAAGCAAGGGTGTCGTGATTTCACCGATGGAGGAAGAAGCCACCTTTATTGCAATCCTGCTTCATGATATCGGGCATGGTCCCTTTTCTCATGCTCTTGAAAACTCTATAATTAACGGGATCACTCATGAAGATATTTCTCTTCTCCTCCTGAGAAAGCTTAATGAGACCTATTGCGGAAAACTTGATCTTGCAATTGAAATATTCAGAGGAGCCTATCCGAGAAAATTTTTACATGAACTGATTTCCGGCCAGATGGATATGGACAGACTGGATTACCTGCGCAGGGATAGCTTTTTTACTGGTGTTATTGAGGGATCAGTCGGGTCTGAAAGGATTATCAGGATGCTTAATGTTGTGGATGACAGTCTTGTTATTGATGAAAAAGGGATTTATTCACTTGAGAAATTCCTGATAGCACGGCGGCTGATGTACTGGCAGGTTTATATGCATAAGACGGTACTTTCATCCGAAAGTCTGCTTGTTAAAATACTTAAAAGAGCGAAAGTCCTTGCCATTGAAGGCAGTGACCTGTATGCAACTCCTGCTCTCAGATTCTTTCTTTACAATAAGATATGTCATGCCGATCTTACCAACGACGGTAACTTTACCCCTGGCCTGATTGCTGCAAATTTTACAAGACTCGACGATACTGATATCCTGGTTTCTGCCAAATACTGGGCCGATCATTCCGATAAAGTTCTTTCAGATTTGTCTGGCAGGTTATTACGCAGGGATCTTCTTGCTATTGAGTTGCAGAATGACCCGTTTCTTGAAAAAAGGTTAAAGGAACTCAGAACTTTGGCAGGAGATTTGATGAAGATTAGCCCGGAATTTGAAGAGTATTATGTTTTTACCAATAGTATCTCAAATCTGCCATATACACCAGATGCTCCTGAAGTGAAAATATTGCTCAAGAATGGAAAAACAGCTGATATTTCAACTGTTTCAGATATGTTTAACCACAGATTCCTTTCAGAGAGAATAACAAAATACTTCCTTTGCTATCCAAAAGAATGTCGATAACTAACAAATAATTATCATGGAATTTACTGCCGCAACAATAGCCGGATTTTTAAAAGGCGAAATAGAAGGCAACCCCGATATTAAAGTCAATACAGTTGCCAAAATTGAGGAGGGTCAGGAAGGAGCGCTTTCATTCCTTGCAAATCCAAAATACGAGCATTACATCTATTCAACCGCTTCTTCCATAGTATTGGTGGATAAGAGTTTTGTGCCTTCAGGAAAGATAAGAGCAACACTGATCAGAGTTGAAAATGCTTATGAGGCATTTGCTTCCCTTCTTCGTCTCGTCGATCAGTCACGGGCAAGGAAAAAAGGAATTCATTCCACCGCAATTATTGAAACTACGGCAAAAATTGGTTCTGATGTCTACATCGGGCCATATTCCTATATCGGTGAGAATTGCATTATCGGAGATGGCTGCTCTGTTTATCCGCATGTTTATATTGGAGATAACACCAAACTGGGAAAAAATTGTACTATTAACCCGGGTGTAAAGATCTATCATGATTGTCTTGTTGGCCAAGGTTGTATTATACATGCCGGAACAGTAATCGGGAGCGATGGATTCGGGTTTGCTCCCCAATCGGAAAGCGAATACACGAAGATACCCCAGTTAGGGAATGTTATCCTCGAGGACCATGTTGAGATTGGAGCTAATGTTACAATCGACAGGGCAACAATGGGTTCGACAATAATCCGTAAAGGTGTTAAACTGGATAATCTCATTCAGATCGGACATAATGTTGAGGTGGGAGAGAACACTGTTATGGCTGCACAGACAGGTATTGCAGGATCAACAAAGATCGGGAAGAACTGTATGTTTGGCGGACAGGTTGGTGTCGCAGGCCATGTTAAAATTGCAAATGGAACAAAAGTTGGAGCACAGGCTGGTATTATTGGAGAAGTCAAAGCAGAAAACACTATTATTATCGGTTCCCCGGCAATCGATTATAAACAATTTCTAAAATCTTCAGTGATTTTTAAAATTTTGCCAGACATGAAGATAAAAATTGACACACTGGAAAAAGAGGTAGATTCCCTGAAAAGGAAGTAGTTTTACGTAACGTTCGGGGCTGAATATGTTGTATTGAATTTAGTTATAAGATAATTTTCCGGATTATTCGAAATATTTTTCTTTTTTTTGTACCCGGATCTAATTTAATTTTTGATTCTGATGAGTGAAAAACAAAGGACACTTGCAAAGGAAATAAGCCTTACCGGAAAAGGGTTGCATACGGGAATCATTGTAACAATTACATTTAAACCGGCTCCGGTAAATCATGGATATAAATTTTGCAGAGTGGACCTTCCGGGGAAACCTGTTATTGATGCACTGGCTGAACATGTTACGGACACATCAAGAGGAACAACCCTGGCGCAAAACAATGCTTCTGTATCAACTATCGAACATGTTTTGGCTGCATTCCATGGTTTACGTGTCGATAATGCCCTGATTGAATTAAATGGACCCGAAGCTCCGATCATGGGTGGATCTTCATGGAAATTTGTTGAAGCAATTAAAGAAGCAGGTATCGTTGATCAGAAGGAAGATAGAAATTATTTTGTTGTTAAACAGAAGATCACTTTCTCTGATGAAGAACATGGTGTCGATTTGATGGTATATCCCGACGATCATTTTAGCGCTAATGTTCTTATTGATTATAACTCCAAAATATTAGGGAACCAATATTCTATTCTTGATAATATTAATGACTTTGAAGAGAAGATATGTAAAAGCCGGACATTTGTATTCTTTCATGAACTGGAACCTCTTTTTAATCAGGGATTAATTAAGGGAGGTGACCTTGATAATGCAATTGTAATACTCGAAAAAGAAGTTGAACAGTCTGAAATAGATCGTATTGCAAAGCTCTTTAACCGGCCCGGGATAAGCACACATACGGCAGGGATCCTTAATAATACCGAATTACGCTATCCAAATGAGCCGGCCCGTCATAAACTGCTCGATATTATGGGCGACCTGGCACTGGTTGGTCACCCCATAAAAGGCAAGGTTGTGGCTACACGTCCCGGCCATTATGCAAATACCCGATTGGCTAAGCTCATGAGGCAAGAGATGAAAAAATCTCTTTCAAAACGTGATATTCCGGTTTATGATGCTTCACAACCTCCGGTCTTTACGGTTGAAGAGATTAAGAAGCGTCTGCCACACAGGTTTCCTTTTTTGCTTGTTGATAAAATAATTTCTCTCGATGAATCCTCAATTGTAGGTATCAAAAATGTCACATTTAATGAATCATTTTTCCAGGGTCATTTCCCGGATGAGCCTATCATGCCGGGAGTCCTGCTGGTTGAAGCCCTGGCACAGACAGGCGGCTTGCTTGTTCTTAGTACCGTTGAAGAACCTGAAAAATATTCGACCTATTTTCTTAAAATTGACAAACTTAAATTCAAACATAAAGTTGTTCCGGGAGATACTGTGATTCTTAAAATGGAGTTAACTGATGTAATCCGCAGAGGAATTGTTACAATGTTTGGCCAGGCATTTGTCGGAAACAAACTTGCTTTAGAAGGAGAAATGACCGCTCAAATAATAAAAAATAAATAAATGATTTATGATCTCAAATTTAGCCTTTATCCATCCCGATGCCAGAATAGGTAAAGATGTTATTATTGAGCCTTTTGCCTATATTGCAGGGAATGTTGTAATTGGTGACGGAACATGGGTTGGCCCCAATTCAACAATCATGGATGGCTCCAGAATCGGGAATAAATGCAGAATATTCCCTTCTGCAGTCGTTTCAGGTATCCCTCAGGATCTTAAGTTCAGAGGGGAGGAAACAACCGTTGAAATCGGGGATAACACAACCATTAGAGAAGGCGTTACGGTTAACAGGGGTACTTCTGCTGTTGGTAAGACAGTTGTAGGAAACGGTTGTCTTTTAATGGCTTATTCGCATATTGGTCACGATTGCACTATTGGTCACAATTGTATTATCGGGAATACCACCGGCCTGGCCGGTGAAGTGAAAGTTGACGATTGGGCTATTCTCAGTGGAGGTACCATGGTTCACCAGTTCACGCATATCGGAGCTCATGTAATGATAGGTGGCGGCGCAAAAGTGAGAATAGACGTTCCTCCATTTATCAAAGCGGACCGCGACCCACTATCTTACCTGGGATTAAATTCAGTCGGTCTTACAAGGCGTGGGTTCGAAAAGGAACGGATTGACGAGATTCACAATATATACAGAGTTATTTATCAAAACGGTTTGAATATTTCACAGGCTCTTGATAATGTGGAAAAGAAGTTTAAACAATCACCTGACAGGGATTATATTCTTGAATTCATAAGAAAATCAGAAAGGGGAATCATAAGGGCCAGGTAAGTCCTTTTTTTGATCTTTCAATGGTATTAATTTCTTATTAGTTTTTAAAACCTACCGAAAATAGAATATTTTTCTGTATTACAGAAAATAGATGAATAGAGAAAAAATCCTGGAATATTAGTCTCCATTTTTCTTTCAAGGTGAAGCACCGGCTGATCTTTCTTCAGATTCAGAAACCGGCTGATCTTCGTGGAAGCCCTGATAGCTTTGATCCTTTGATCACCTCCTTTGATCTCGATACGGTAATGCTCTCTCAATATCCGGAAAAGAGATCTGTTTTCAAACTGCCTTGCTGTGATCCGTGGAAGGTTAATATTAGCTATATAACTGATATCGTAGAAGATGGGGACATCCTCGAGAAGCCTGACCCTTTCCATGTAAATACACCCCGACTCCTTTTCCAACTCCGAAAGTTGAAACATAAAATCGCGTGGCCATGGCATCAGTACAGGTTTCACAATGATCTTTGTTTTCAGGTTACGGTCCCCTACTGCCGATGTTGTCCCCGAAACCGACAGGATTCCTATCTCCCTTGGTAAGTGATGAACAATACTGCCTTTCCCCTGGTGCTTCCTGATATATCCGTCATTAGCCAGAGTGCTGAGCGATTGCCGTACAGTTGGACGTGTCATGCCAAATAACTGGCACAACTCATTTTCAGACGGCAGAAGATCACCCTCCTTATAAACACCATCTGAAATGTGTTTTCTGAGAACCTCATAAAGCCTCCGGTGCTGAGGTATGGATTTCTGGGGAGACATAATTAAGAAAGTAAGTAGTAAGTAGTAAAAGTTTTAAATTAATTGTAAAAATAATATATTTTACTTGTAAATACAAGTTAAATGATATATTTTTGTATCCGTCATATTTACTATGCCAGATGAAAAAATTAAAATGATTTGATACTACTTATTTTAACAAGTTGGAAGTCAGAAGCTGAAAGCCTGTAGAAGAATCATTCTTCTGACTTCAGACGATATATAATAACTAACAATATTTAAAAATGGCAACAGCAGTAATAATGCCAAAACAGGGTCAGTCGGTTGAGACCTGCATAATAACCAAATGGTTCAAGAATAAAGGAGAAAACGTTTCCGTAGGTGACATTCTTTTCTCGTACGAAACCGATAAGGCTGCTTTCGATCTGGAATCACCCGCGGAGGGGATACTGCTGGATCTGTTTTTTGGCGAGGGTGCCGAAGTGCCTGTTTTGGTCAATGTTGCTGTGATAGGCAAAAGAGGGGAAGCAACAAATTCTTTTGATCCGGAACAGACAACTCACCCCGCTCCGACAGCATCTCCGACAGCATCTTCAGTTTCTAAACCTGATGGAGCTCCTTCTATCGCAAATGCCCAGGATTTAATAAACGTTTCGTCTTCCCCTGATTCCAAAATCAGGATATCGCCCAGGGCAAAACGCATGGCTGAAGATAAAGGACTTAATTACAATAATTTGCAGGGATCAGGACCTAACGGAAGGATTATCACAAGCGATATTGAAAAAGTTTTATCAGGTGCTGTAGTTGGCGCCAAAGCGACTCAGGCAATGGGAGTCGAATTTACGGAACAGCCGCTGAGTAATGTGCGAAAGCTTATTGCAAAAACTATGCATGCCTCTTTGCAAAACTCGGCACAATTAACTCATCACATGAGCGCTGATGTCCGTCACCTTCTTGAAGCCAGACAAAAGATCAAAAACGATATTTCTTCCGGTAAAAGTCAACAGGATATCACTCTGAACGATATGGTATGCTTTTGTGTGATACGAGCACTGGAGAAATTTCCGGGGGCAAACAGCCACTTTCTTGATGACCGTATCAAAACTTTCCATAAGGTACACCTGGGTATCGCAGTTGATACCCCACGCGGACTGATGGTCCCGTCTGTTAAAAATGCCGGCGATATGGACCTTGTGAAATTATCAAAGGAGTTGAAATCGGTAGCGGATGCCTGCAGAAAAGGAAGTATCAGCCCCGAACTGATTCAAAGTACTGCAGCCACTTTCACTGTTTCAAATCTTGGAAGTTATGGGGTTGAGATGTTCACACCGGTAATAAACCTTCCCCAAGTCGGAATACTGGGCGTTTGCACAATAATAAACCGCCCCGCCAACATCGGAAATAACATTTTCGGTTTCGTCCCATTTATCGGATTATCCCTCACTTATGATCACAGGGCAATTGATGGTGGTCCGGCTACGATGTTTCTGAAAGAGATTAAGGAACAAATTGAGTCGTTCAGGTATTAAGACAAAAGATAAAAGTAAAAAGACAAAAGTAATAATTTAAGTGATTGCAAGACCGCAAGTTGAGGCGAAGCCGAAATCCCGAGAGCGAAGCGAATCGGGAACTGCAAGACATCAAGACAAAAACAAAGCATATGCCAAAGAGTCAGAACATTTACCCAAAGGTTGTCCGTAAACCGAAGTTTATTGAGTTCGGGAAAATTCCTGTAAACCAGTACAATAAAACTATTGAAGAGGAAAAGAAAATATTCAGCAGTGACGATTTCATAAGGATCTATCACGATATGGTGGTTATCAGGGAATTTGAGACCATGCTCAACCTGATCAAAACAACCAATGAATATAATGGTATCCCATATAACCATCCGGGCCCCGCTCACCTTTCCATAGGGCAGGAAGCTTCAGCCGTCGGGATGGCTTATACCCTCGAAGTTGATGACTATATCTTTGGCTCTCACCGGAGCCATGGTGAGATACTTGCCAAGGGATTATCTGCCATTCACCGTCTTGATGAAGACACCCTCTATTCAGTAATGAAAAATTACTTTGAAGGTTCTGCATTGAAAGTTGTTGAAAAAGGGTTTCAGGGTAATATTAAAGATCTTGCTGTCAATTTTCTTTTATATGGAGCATTAGCCGAAATATTCGCACGCGAAAACGGGTTCAACAAAGGACTGGGTGGATCAATGCACGCCTTTTTCACACCCTTCGGCATTTATCCTAATAATGCAATCGTTGGAGGTTCCGGTGACATATCTGTTGGAGCAGCGCTTTATAAAAAGATAAACAGAAAACCAGGTATCGTTGTTTGTAATATCGGTGATGCCTCGATGGGTTGCGGACCTGTATGGGAAGGTATATGCTTTGCCACTATGGATCAGTATAAAACCCTCTGGGACGGTGAATACAGAGGTGGATTGCCATTGATATTCAACTTCATGAACAACCTGTATGGGATGGGCGGCCAGACAATGGGAGAGACCATGGGATATGATATCCTTGCAAGAGCCGGGGCAGGTGTCAACCCTGAAATGATGCATGCCGAGCGCGTTGACGGGTATAATCCACTGGCCGTTATCGATGCTTTCAAACGCAAAAAACAGATATTAAAAGAAAAAAAAGGACCGGTTTTACTCGATACCCTTACATACAGGATTAGCGGACACTCTCCATCCGATGCATCTTCATACAGATCAAAAGAGGAGATTGAAGCATGGCAGAAGGAAGACTCAATATTATCGTATGGACACTCACTGATACTTGCAGGTATTGCAAAACAGGACCAGCTTGACGATATAGCAAAAGACACGAAAGAATTATTGACTCAAATACTGAAACTGAGTATTGATGATGAGATATCACCGAGGATCAATATGGAAAAAGATCCGGATTGCATTGGCAGGATGATGTTTTCAAACGGTTCTGCCGACCGCATGGAAGAGGGAAATCCGGAGGTACTTATTCCCCTTGAAGAAAACCCAAGGGTTAAATCGCTCAAAAATAAAGAAAGATTTTACAAAGACAAAGAAGGGAAACCTGTTTCCAAAGCTAAACTTTATCAGTTCCGCGATGGTATTTTCGAGGCTGTTATCGACCGCTTTTACAAAGACCCTACTCTTGCTGCCTGGGGTGAGGAAAACCGCGACTGGGGTGGTGCATTCGCAGTATATCGCGGATTAACAGAAGCGCTTCCCTATCACAGACTATTCAACTCTCCGATTTCTGAGGGCGCCATCGTTGGCACAGCAATAGGTTATGGAATGTGTGGGGGAAGGGTTATTGCTGAGATTATGTATTGTGATTTTCTAGGCCGCTCTGGTGATGAAGTCTTCAACCAGCTTCCTAAATGGCAGGCAATGAGCGGGAATATCATCAAAATGCCTGTAGTTATAAGGGTTTCTGTCGGATCAAAATACGGTGCACAACATTCACAGGACTGGTCGTCGCTTACAGCGCATATTCCGGGACTAAAAGTTGTATTTCCTGCCACACCTTATGATGCCAAAGGATTGATGAACACCGCATTACAAGGCACCGATCCTGTGATATTCTTCGAAAGCCAGAGAATTTATGACATCGGGGAAATGTTCCACATTGGCGGGGTTCCCGAAGGATATTATGAGATACCATTGGGGGAACCCGATATTAAGCGGAAAGGAGATGACATAACCATTCTTTCGATTGGAGCAACATTATATCCCGTAATAAAAGTTGCAGACATGCTTAATGAGAAATATGGACTAAATGCAGAGGTTATTGATGCCCGGTCGCTGGTTCCGTTCAATTATGAACCTGTTATTACATCTGTTAAGAAAACCGGAAGGATTGTCCTCACCAGCGATGCTTCTTCCCGTGGCTCATTCCTTAAAGAGATGGCACAGACTATAACAGAACTGGCATTTGATTATCTCGATGCAAATCACTTACTTTAAATAAAGAAGGAGTATAACACCTTTTTGATATCTTTACAATACTAATGTGTTTATAATGGAACAAGTAATTGAAAATATCAAATCAAAGGCAGGATTTATCATAGACATGGATGGGGTAATTTACCATGGTAATAAGCTGCTTCCCGGTGTTACAGATTTTTTGACCTGGCTAGAAGAATCCGGTAAAAAATACCTCTTCCTTACAAATTCGAGTGAAAGAACTCCGAAAGAGCTGCAGGAAAAGCTAAAAAGGCTTGGCATTAACGTAGATGAAGATCATTTTTATACCAGTGCCCTTGCTACTGCCAGTTTTCTTTCGAATCAGAAACCTAACGGAAGTGCCTATATTATTGGTGACTCAGGACTCATACATGCTTTATACAGTGTTGGTTATACGGTTAATAATGTTAGTCCCGACTATGTTGTTGTCGGTGACACACACAGTTATAATTTTGAGAAAATTGAACTGGCTATAAACCTTGTCATTAAAGGAGCTAAGCTTATTGGAACAAATTCCGACGTCAGCGGCCCTGTTGAAAATGGGATAACTCCTTCGACAAAAGCTCTTATTGCACCGATAGAAATTGCAACAGGAAAAAAAGCTTATTATGTCGGGAAACCTAACCCTCTTATGATGCGGATTGCTCTTAAAAGACTTGGAGTCAAAAGAGAGGATGCGATAGTAATCGGCGACCGGATGGATACTGATATCAGGTGCGGATTGGAATCGGAAATTGACTCATTATGTTCTTAATGGTATTCTAGACCTTGTCAGATAGTCTGCTTCATGAAAATCATAATAACTAACATAACCGAAATAAAAAGAAAAAATCAACCCTGCAAATTCAGAACTAATGAGATAGTAGATTTCTTCAGATGAAACCCACATGATTGATCAAAATCGCAATCACTTGTGAGAAGAATTTATATTCAGACATGTGCGGCTCCAAAGTTTAGACAGTAAATTATCCAGCCTTAAATTGATAATTTCAAACAAATGAAATACAGGTCACAAGTAAAACCAGGTAGAGGTGCAAAGAAAAATTTTCTTTCCGGTTTCCCTTCCTGGGAAATACTGAAAAAAGAGATGCAGGGTATCTCTTTTCCTGATTATCGTGAAGCAAACGGTCATATTCAT
>JAPLEB010000047.1 GCA_026391555.1 Bacteroidia bacterium
TTATTTAACTCCCACAACACAATACCGGCACATATTGCAATATTGAACGAATGCTTGGTGCCAAATTGTGGTATCTCAATACAGGAATCACAATTATTGAGAACTTCCTGATCAACACCATTTATTTCATGCCCGAAGACCAACGCATATCTCTTGCCATTTTCAACTATAAAATCATCGAGCAAAACAGACCCTTCAGCCTGCTCAATACCGATAATTTTATACCCTTTATCTTTTAGTTCCCTTACTGCATTAGTTGTTTTGGAAAAGTATTCCCAGGCTACAGATTCTGTAGCTCCAAGAGCAGTTTTTTGAATCTCCCTGAGAGGCGGTTTGGCTGTTATCCCGCATAAGTATATCGCTTCTATAAGAAAAGCGTCTGCTGTACGGAAAATTGAGCCGATATTACTAAGGCTCCTGACATTATCCAGAACTATTACAAATGGTGATTTTTCAGATTTCCGAAACTGTTCTAAAGTCTTTCTTTCAAGTTCCCTGTTGAGAAGCTTCCGCATTCTTTTTTATGCGAAAATAATTAAATAATCTGGTATTTATTGTTATTTTGTGATCATTGAATTCTATGAATAAGAGTCTGTTATTTATTTTAACTGTAGTAAAATGAATGTTCATGAATTTCAGGGGAAGTCATTACTTAAAGCTTACAATGTCGACATTCAGGAAGGATTTGTAGCAGAAACTACTGAACAGGCAGTAATAGTCGCGAAACAGTTACGGGAAAAATCCGGATCTGAATTTTTCGTTGTTAAAGCACAGATACATGCCGGAGGGAGGGGCAAGGGCGGTGGTGTAAAACTTGCAAAATCTGTCGAAGAAGCCGGCAACCTTGCCGGTCAGATGCTGGGTATGCAACTTGTTACTGCCCAGACGGGCCCGGAAGGAAAAAAGGTAAACAAAGTCCTCATTGCACAAGATGTTTATTATAAAGGAGAATCTGAACCGGAAGAATTCTATATAAGTATTCTGCTGAACAGAAACAGCGGAAGATATACTTTTGTGTATTCTCCCGAGGGCGGAATGTCAATTGAAGAGGTTGCCGAAAAATCACCTGATCTCATTTTTACTGAGGAAATAATTCCGGGAATCGGATTGCAGCCCTTTCAAACGCGCAATATTGCCTTTAACCTGCAATTGTCGGGTATTGCATTTAAAAACATGCAGAAGTTTCTTTCGGGTATTTATGAGACTTTCATGGGTTGTGATGCTCAACTGCTCGAAATTAACCCGGTGTTGAAAACCAGCGATAACAGGATATTGGCAGTCGATTGCAAACTTGTTCTTGACGATAATGCTTTGTTCCGGCATCCCGATCTTGCCGGTATGAGGGATATTAATGAGGAAGACCCCGTAGAAGTTGAAGCAGGAAAGTTCGACCTTAACTTTGTAAAACTCAATGGAAATGTAGGTTGCATGGTCAACGGAGCCGGTCTTGCAATGGCGACTATGGATATAATAAAACTCTCAGGGGGAGCGCCCGCTAACTTCCTTGATGTTGGAGGAGGAGCCAATGCAAAGACAGTCGAAGCCGGATTCAGGATTATTCTTAAGGACCCTGCTGTAAGAGCAATTCTTATTAATATCTTCGGTGGAATTGTCAGATGCGACAGAGTGGCAAATGGAGTGGTTGAGGCATATAAATCTATCGGAGAAATAAAGGTGCCCGTGATTGTGAGACTGCAGGGAACAAATGCAGAAGAGGCTAAGAAGATAATTGATAATTCCGGGCTCGCGGTATTTTCTGCAGTCTCGTTTAAAGAAGCCGCCGAAAGGGTAAGTTATGCAATGAATACTTAACTTTGAGTGAAATAATATTTTAAATGAGTAAATTTTATTTATTTAGTACCGGAAATAAAATTAAACACCAGGGTCATATTTTTATTATGTTATTACTCTTATTATCAATAAAATCTTATTCCATTAATAGTAGTGAAACAATTCTTCCATCGTTCCCTTTAATTTCAGCGCCGGTTTTATCTACTGCTTTTTTTCATTTATTACTGACTCTGCTGGGGACTCTTATAGTCATTTGCACGGTTATAATCTTTTTCTCATTAAAACTCAAAAGAGTTAACAGGGAGCTTCAGGAAAGAAACAAACAAATTTTCGATATTAATCTCGACCTGCAGAGAACAAATAGTGAACTGCTAATTCAAAAAGGGCTGATCGCGAAAGAACATTATGAGTCAGATAAATTTTATGAGATGTTGGTACATGCTGCAACTGATGACATCTCCTTCTACGACAGGGACTGGAACCTGAAATATACCAACTCTGCACTTTATTCAATGATTGGCCTTGACAGGGATTCAAATAATTCATTAGATCCCAGCACTCTTTTCCATTCGGAAGATCATGAATATCTATTAAAAAGAGACCAGGCACTTTCCAATAACGGGTTCTTTGAAAGCGAACTCAGACTCAGACATAAACAGGGGCATTATGTAAATCTGTCAACCAGGTCGGTCACCGTCAGGAGCGATATTGGGGAGGTTCTCGGTGCACTTACAATTTCCCGTGATATTACAAGGTTAAAACAGGTTCATGAAGACTTTATTAAAGCAAGCGTTGAGGCGGATGCAAGTAACAGGCTTAAATCGAGCTTCCTGGCAAATATTTCACACGAGATACGAACCCCCCTGAATAGCGTTGTTGGGTTTTCAAACCTTCTGCTGGCAAATGACCTTACAATTGAAGTTAAAGAGGAGTATATTGAGAATATAAACCATAACAGCGAAAAACTGCTGCAGATAATAGGGGATATTATCGACCTCTCACGGCTTGAAAGTTCCCAGATTGAAATTACTTATGAAGAAACTTCTTTGAATCAAATTGTTAATGAGATAATTGAAGAAGCCCGACAGGATATCAGGCGAAACGAAAAGTCTATAATTCTGAATGTTAAAAATCAGTTTGAAGATAATGGTGACCTTATTTTTACTGACAGGATATGGCTAAAACGTGTTTTGAATCATCTCATGGATAATGCAGTGAAATTTACTCTTGACGGATCAGTCGAATTCTCATATATGCTTGAAAAAGAAAATATTGCATTCAAAATTAAAGACACAGGCATCGGGATAAACAATGAAAACCTCGGACGTATTTTTGAAGAATTCCGACAGGAGATTGATGGCCATCATCGTCCATTTGAAGGACTGGGGATTGGGCTAACACTTGCAAAAGAGGTTGTTGAAAGAATGGGAGGGAAAATTTTTGTTATGTCAGAAAAAGGAGTTGGCTCTGAATTCAGTTTTTACCTTCCCTACAGACCAGCCGGTAGCACAAAGACTAAATTTAAATCGCTGGGTAACAATCAGGTTCTCGCAACTTTAAACTGGAGTTCAAGGAAATGCCTGCTTGTCGATGATAATAAGGATGTACTTATTTACCTGAACCGGATACTACTCGATACCGGAGTTACAATAATTACTGCCAGGTCAGGTTCCGAGGCTATAGAAATAATCAAAATCACCCCGGATATTGATGTTGTGCTTCTCGATATGCAAATGCCTGAGATGAATGGTATCCAAGCAACAAAGGAGATCCGAAAAATTCGCAAGAATCTTCCTATTATTGCACAGACAGCTTTTATTTTTGAAGATGATAAAGATATTATTCTGGAAGCCGGATGTGATGCCTGCCTTATCAAGCCTATCAGAAAAGATCACCTCCTTACAGTAATGTCGAGCTTCGTCAAATCCGACTAATTTCTGAAACTAAAATATAGTCAGTGCTGTGTATATATTTATATTGCAAAGTTTAACCTTTGCCCCAAACTCCCTTTCTCAATTTTATGGCTCCAGAAGAAGCTCCTCCTGATCTTTCATCTTTTTCCCCATGCTGATAAGTTTACTACCGATACGGCAATCGAGACATTTTCTTTTTTTGCAATACTCATTTCTGAGCTGGATAAGCGCCTGGGAATAAAAAGCCGACTCAGCCCCGATGCCTGCAGTTTTCCATTCCAGGATAATTGTGTTCTCCTCAGCATGGATATTTTCGAGGAAGGTAAGAGCCTTTTCACAAATATCCTGAAAATCCCTGCTGTGGCCATAGACAAATATTACAGGGATAACTGCATTGATAAGAAATATGTCGGTTGCCTGCGATCCGGTGTTCTTCGAAACATTTTTGCTTTTTTTTCCGAAAACAAAATGGTCGTCCCAATAGTGAGAAGCAGATACTTCGAACACCTCTTTAAGCTGCTTTATCCCGGTTGCTTCCAATGCTTTGGAGAAAAGTCCTCCGGCAACTGAAAGCATTGCTGCCAACTGCGAAATTCTGACGGTCGGAAAATTAGCAGGCCTCAATCTGGAGAATTTCCAAACCAAACCATGAATTGGCTGAAGGGAGTATTTTGCTGAAAGAATCCTGTACTCCTTTATCAGGTCACGGTAATACTCATCAGAAAGAGCCTCTTTAAAAAGTCCCTCTTCAAGCATCCCTGCTGTTCCAAAAAGAAGAGCCTCGATCTGAAACCTGTTGTCAGCATGCTTGCGGATTATCCTGAATGGAAGAGATGAAGCAAGCATCTCAAAAGGTTCGGTATTAACCCTGAATCCGAAATATCGTGTCAGTAATCTGTAAAAAGTCTCCTCCCAGTCATTCCCGGTTTGCGAAAATATCTTAATAATAAGTTCTGATTTACTCTGCAATCTTTCAATTACAAGAGAATTAAGCCAGTGGCGGATAAAAATGTTATCGAGTTTATTAATTTCATCCTGACAGGCTATTATATAAGGATTATTAACAAGGGTTGTATACTTCTCCAAAAGGGATGGATCAAATGATATTTCAACGGTAAGAACTTCCTCTCCTTTTGCATTGAAGACCCTTTTGTCGTTTTCAGCAACCACAGGAAGGATCACATTGTTAAAGGCCGGGGCGGGTGGGTGCCCTTGAGTATCACAAGGAGATGACCTGGTATGTATTTCAACGTTACCGGCCCATACGGTACCGGCAATAGAGATACGGGCATTAAAAAAATCAGGACCTGAATCGCGGTTATACTCACCGGGATGTATTACAATAATTTTATTCCCGTCTTTATCGAAAAGATTATCTGGGTTATAGAGACCGTATTTCCACAGGTAATGAAGAAATTCCTCTTTCATTTTAGCACAAATTAAATGAGAAAGCAGCAATGATATAAAGATACGAAAAAAGGCGTTACGGTGCAAGGGTTAAATGGTGAATCAGATCAGGTTTCTTTCTGAGAGGTATTTTTCCATTTCGAGCTGTATCTCTTTTGCCTTTTCACCGGCGACCTTATCGAATTTTTCAGTATTATCGGCAAAGATAATTCCTCTTGAGGAGTTGACCAGAAGGCCGCATTTGCTGTTTATCCCATACCGTACCACATCTTCAAGACTCCCACCTTGTTCTCCCACTCCGGGTACAAGGAGAAAATGATCAGGTACTATCTTTCGTATATCTTTCAGCATTTCGGCACGTGTTGCACCAACAACGTACATCATATTATTAATGGTACCCCATTTTTGTGAAACAGACAATACTCTTTCGAAGAGCTTTATCCCATCTTCATCGTGATACTGAAAATCATCAGCGCCTTTATTGGAAGTAAGTGCCAGAAGAACAACCCATTTATCATTATATAAAAGGAACGGTGTTACAGAATCTTCGCCCATATAAGGAGCAACTGTTATTGCATCGAATGGCATATTTTCGAGAAAAGCTTTTGCATACATTTTTGAGGTGTTGCCGATATCTCCCCGTTTTGCATCAGCAATAACAAAGAGGTCAGGATAATTTTCCTTTATATATCTTACTGTGGCTTCAAGCGACGTCCACCCTTTTGATCCGTGGCACTCATAAAATGCAATATTTGGCTTATAAGCTACTGAATATTTATTAGTTGCATCAATAATCCGTTTGTTGAATTCAAATACAGGGTCTTTTTCTTTAAGGAGAAAAGAAGGAATCCTTTCAATTTCCGAATCGAGCCCAACGCAAAGAAAAGAGCGCTTTTTAACAATGTTTTCAAATAACCTTATTTGGTTCATCATCGACCGGTTTAGATATTGTTCTCTTTAAGAAGCTCGGCATTTTCAGCCATCTGTAATTTATCGAGAACCTCCTGTATATTACCATCGAGGATTGAGGGAAGGTTATAAATAGTAAGGTTGATCCTGTGATCGGTCATTCTTCCCTGTGGATAATTATATGTCCGGATCTTTGCAGAGCGGTCGCCTGTAGAGACCATAGTCTTTCTCCGGCGTGAGACTTCATCCAGATATTTCTGGTATTCAAGATTATAGAGCCTTGTTCTCAGCTCTTTTAATGCTTTATCATAGTTTTTAAGCTGCGACTTTTCATCCTGGCACGTAACTACAATACCTGAAGGAATATGGGTAAGGCGAATTGCAGAATATGTTGTATTTACCGACTGTCCTCCGGGGCCGGAAGAACAATAAGTGTCCTTACGGATATCTTCAGTTTTAAGGTCGATATCAAATTCATCAGCTTCAGGAAGTACTACAATTGATGCTGCAGATGTATGAATGCGCCCCTGCGTCTCAGTCTGGGGAACCCTTTGAACCCTATGAACACCCGATTCATATTTCATTATGCCGTAAACACCTTCGCCAGCGATACTCAAAACAATTTCCTTATAACCTCCTGCAGTTCCTTCTGAGACATTATTAACCTCAACTTTCCATCCTTTTGCTTCGAAGAACTTGCTGTACATTCTGAAAAGATCACCTGCAAAAATACTTGCCTCATCACCTCCTGTTCCTGCCCTGATCTCCATTACAGCATTTTTATCATCCTCGGGATCGGCAGGGATGATAAGCATTTTAATCTCCTCTTCCATTTCGGGGATGCGCGATGTAAGCTCGTCCAGTTCAGCTTTGGCCATCTCTCGCATCTCTTCATCCTTTTCTGTTGCAAGTAGTTCTTTGGTACTGGTTATATTGCTGAGAGCCAGTTTATATCTTTCATACGACCCGATTATAGGGAGGAGATCTTTATATTCTTTATTTAGTTTGACATACTTCTTCATATCCGAGAGAATATCGGGTTGGGTGAGAAATTCACTAACCTCTACAAACCGCGTTTTCACACCCTCCAGCCTCTCAAGTATAATGTTGTTTGCCATAGCATATTAAATTTCCGGGTGCAAAGATAAAAAGAAATGGGGGAAAAATAAATAGACGAAAGGTATCAGGAACAGGCAACCGAATTAATTAATTTTAATATTCGAAAGTCCCGAATTCAGAACTTATCGTAAGCTTCTTCCCTTCAAACGCTTCACAATGTCCGATAATTCTGGCTTCAAGATTAAATCCTCCTGCAATATTAATGATTTCAGAGGCATTTTCCTGACCAGTGTAGATCTCGAACCGGTGGCCCATGTTGAATATTTTGTACATCTCTTCCCACGATGTTCCCAATTGCTCATGAATTATCCGGAATAATGGTGGTAATGGGAACATATTATCTTTCACAATATGTATATTATCAATTAAATGCATAACTTTTGTCTGTCCCCCGCCTGAGCAATGAACCATGCCATGTATTTCAGAGCGCATGGTTTCAATTACCTTTTTGATAACCGGTGCGTATGTTCGGGTTGGTGAAAGGACCAGCTTGCCGGCATTAGTATTTAATCCTTCTATCGGGTCTGTAAGCCTTAGTTTTCCCGAATAGATGAGATCATAAGGTAGATTTGTATCAAGGCTTTCCGGGTATTTTGAAGCAAGGTAAGGGGCAAAAACATCGTGTCTGGCTGAAGTAAGTCCGTTACTTCCCATACCACTGTTATATTCTTTTTCGTAATTGGTTTTTCCGTAAGATGACAATCCTATAATTACATCTCCTTCTTTAATATTATGATTTGATACCACATCGGCCCTTTTCATGCGGGTAATAACTGTTGAATCAACAACAATGGTTCTCACAAGATCGCCAATATCGGCAGTCTCCCCGCCTGTTGACCAGATGCCGATCCCAAGGTTCCGGAGTTCATCAAGCACCTCTTCTATTCCATTGATTACTGAACAGATAACTTCTCCGGGGATAAGGTTTTTATTACGCCCGATTGTTGATGACAGAAGGATATTATCGTAAGCGCCAACACAAAGAAGGTCGTCGAGATTCATTACAATAGCATCCTGAGCTATTCCTTTCCAGACTGAAAGATCGCCAGTCTCTTTCCAGTAAATATAGGCAAGTGATGATTTGGTTCCGGCTCCGTCGGCATGCATTATATTGCAATAATTCTTGTCGCCACCAAGAAGGTCAGGTACTATTTTACAGAATGCTTTAGGATACAGACCCTTATCAATATTTTTTATTGCTGCATATACATCTTCTTTTGCAGAAGAAACGCCTCTTTTACTGTATTTTGATTCGACGGACATACTTGGGAAATCAATGCGCGAAGATAGAAAAGTGGGTATTAAAATTCTATTCCTTTGTATACAAAAATCTTTTAATACTCCTTTTCGGCGTTTTAGCAAACTCTTCGGGGTGTACCCTGAATTTGCTTACGGCCATAAAATCTGGTAACCTTTTATTGACATCTTTCCTGATTTCATTCAGAATAGAGATAAGTTGCCCTTCAGAAATATTATCTCTTTTCATCATTTCATAATCGGGGAATATCAGCCCGATCAATTTATTGTCTTCTGAAATGACCAGCGATTCGGTGACATAATCTTTATTGTTTATCACAGACTCAATCTCTTCAGGATAAATATTTTCCCCTGATGGCCCAAGTATCATACTTTTGCTTCTTCCTTTAATGAAAATATTACCCTCCTTATCAATCACACCAAGATCGCCGGTGTGCATCCATCCCTTATCATCTATCATCTCACTGGTTGCTTTTTCATTCTTGTAATACCCGGTCATCACATTTTCCCCGCGAAGGATTATCTCTCCTACCTGGTTTTCGGGATCATCAGAATCAATGGTAACTTCCAATGTATCAACTGCCCGTCCTGAGGCGCTAAGTTTAGTTGTATCCCACGAAGCATAACTGATAAGCGGCCCACATTCTGTCATCCCGTAACCAACAGTAAATCTGAAACCGATTTTTTTAAAGAATTTTTCAGCATCAGCATTAAAGGCAGCACCTCCAACGACCAGCTCTTTAAAACGCCCACCGAATGTTTCTGTGAGTTTCTCCCTGATTTTTTTGAACAGGATTTTATTGACCCCCGGTATGGCAAGAAGTATCTTCATGTGCGGCTTACTTAAAACAGGAAGCAGTTGCTTTTTATAAATTTTTTCAACTACCAGCGGAACCGACAAAATCAGTCTTGGTTTTATCTCCTTAAATGCCTGTATCAGAATCTGTGGTGAAGGGGTTTTTGTAAGGATAGTTATGTGACATCCAAATGTAAAAGGAAATAGAAATTCAAAGGCACATCCGAAAGTGTGGGCCAGAGGGAGAAATGAGACCACCGGATCACCAGATTCCAGAGGCATATTTTTCTGTGCATATCTGACATTGGCAGCAAGACTATTGTGAGTAATCATTACCCCTTTTGAAAAGCCTGTTGTACCGGAAGTGTAGCTGATAACTGCCAGATGATCATTTGAGATGTCTGAAAACTTAATGTCTTCCTGCCTGAGGTCTGGATAAGCTTTTGAATATTTTACTTCAAGAGAGGCGAAAACTTCTTTAATAATTGAGTTCCCTGACATTATCATTCTGAAATCATCGAGAGAAAAAACACCGATTATCTCCGGCATCCTGGTGATATCGACTGTCTCAAAGATTTTATCATCAACGAAAAGAAGCCTTGAATCAGAATGGTTGATAATATTCGTCAGATCTTCTGGCTTAAAATCCGGAAGAATCGGGACAATTACGACTCCGCTTGTAACCGCGGCAAGATAGATAATGCACCAGTTTGCCGAGTTTCTGCCAACGAGGGCAATTTTATCTCCCTCATTAATTCCTGATTCTTTAAACAAGATATGAAGTTTAAGAATCTTTTCTGCTATCTCCTTATAAGAATATCCCTTCCCTTTATAATTAGACAAAGCTTCAATGTCCCAGTTTTGTCTGATACTCTTTTCAATATACCCGATTAAACGCTCCTGAATCATAGATTTGGATATTAAATTACTCGACTAAGTTACTATATGATTAACAATTAAAGGCTCAATAATCAAAAAATTTCATCAGGCAAAACCCGAATGGCTTTCCTTATTAAATGAAATACATAACAAGAATTGCCACTATTGAAAGAACATTGACAACAGTAAAAAAGTAATTATATCCCTCTCTTTTCTTACTGAACTGACCCATTTTACGGGCGAAGATCCCAATGGTAGGAACGAAAAGGACAACCAGGAAAGCAAAGAATTCTATCCCAAAGAATACCTCTTCCAGTCCGCCCCTTACAAGTGCCGACAGATAAATAATGATTAACAGTACCAACAAATAAAGAAGATAGCTGGCTTTAAGGAGCAGGGTTGAAGCCAGCCTTCGTTTATGAAGCTGGTGTGGTTTCAGATAAGCATATGCAAGTGCAAAAACAATTATGATAAAAACAACTCCAAGTATATGACTAAGTATTTCATTGAAATTGGGCATATCTGAAGATATTAATTTACGAATCACGATTCCGTAGTTGACCATACAAGTGAACTACTGCTATCCCTTTCTTTGCCATTCTTTAGAAATAACAACTTTTTGCATCTGTAAATATAACATTTACAAATATATTTATAATTGTCTCTCAGGTTTCTAATTACGATTAATTATTCCTGTATGAACTCGTTGCCGATTTTCCTTGCCCTGACAGGTTTATCAAGATCAATACCGAGAGATATCCCTGTTTCAACAAGGATATTCCACCCTGCTGCAAGCTGAACATATTCAGCATATTGGCCACCATCAGGAATTATTATTGTCGGGAACATGGTTTTTTCTGAAGATATGGCAATAATTTCCATTCCGACACCCTTTACCAGACATTCATGGAACTTATCCTGATCTACAGAAAATGGATCGATCCATATAAGAACTTCATTTTTATCCATCACCTCCTCGATACCATGAAGTGCAAAAGTGCCCTCAAGAAAGGCTGATTTTTTTCTTGTTATTTCGTTGGTTTTGAGAGCAAGTTCAGCAGCAACGCCATTGTCTCTGCCGGCAAAATATATAATGTCGGCTTTTTGTATTCTTTCAATTATTCCTTTGTCAGTTTTTGTGGTGAGAACCTGTTCTGTTTTTTCTGAGGCCTCTTTCAGTCCTTCCATTTTTTCGCCACGCAAAATACGAAGAAGGGAATCATAGAAAAGGCCCTGTTCAACAACTGATTTTGTTGCAGCCACAGCATTTTCTTTTCCGCACGACAGAATATGTGTTACTCTGGCAAGCTCTTCAAGTTTGGTGTTTTTGTTTGCTGTAAGTCCAAAAATCGCATCATGGTTGTTCCTTTTCAGCGCATTAACCAGGCGGATTACCTCCTTTGTCTGTCCTGAATTTGAAGCTGCAAAAACGACATAATCCTTAAGGTTGTATTCCATTGCCTGTGTACATCCTTCTGTTATGACAGGCAAAACAAATTCCTTTTTAAGTGATGCAGAGATTGCCCTCCTGGCAGGAAAAATCCTGCTGCTTCCTTCTCCTGTAAGGAACAATCCTTTGCGCGACTTCACGGTCTCTACAAATTTAGCAGCCACTCCCGGATCAAAGGATCTGATGATTTCCGGAGTTTCCATCATTTCTCTCACGAGAGCATACTTAGTGTACTTTTCTTCTTTTAGATTCATAGTTAAATCATTTTATTAATTAAAAATTCTGCAAGATCATTTTATACCTTATACAAACTTAAGTAAGCCAAAATACGCCGGTTGATGATAATCCGGCTTTATAGTTCCAACAGGATTCCATGTAACGTAATGAGGAACTTTTAACTTATCTCCGCACTTGTAAAAATTTGCCCTGAATGTTTTCCCTTTAAGCTTTTTTATTTTATGGTGGAAAAATACCTCGAAAGGAATAGCAATGGTTATTGTCCATTCAAATTTCCCCTCTTTCTCTTTAACCGGTTTCTTCCCTGCAGATGTCAGCCTCCTTATTTTTGAAATTATTTCAGAGTTGACCCTGGCGCTGTTTTCCCTCGTGGTTCCTGTTCCCAGAAGACATGTGCCGATACCATTAAATTCAAAATTATAATATATCCCGTCATCTTCCGGTGATACAAAAAATTCAACACATGAGTCTTCGCAAACCTTCTGGTTGGTCTCTGTTTTTTCAGCTTTATAATAATTCTCGGTAATATAATACTTCAAAAAAATTTCATGATCACTATATGCAATCGACAATGTAACTTCCGGCTTATAATTATATCCCTTCCAGTTAATTGTATCTATCCGGAGCCTTTCGCTCTGTTCATCTATCCTGACTGAAATTTCTTTCAGACCGGGATAAGCAGGTTTAAGTTTTATTTTTTCTACCTCCGCGACTTTCATTTTGTAACTGCGTTCTACTTCAGAACTTAAAGAAACACATTTAAAACAATTTTCTATTCATTACTAAAACAATACTACTTCTTCAACTCATTCCAGGCAAGCGCTGCAGCTCCTAAAACGGCAGCATTGCTTTCAGAAACAACGGAAGGCAATATCTTTACAGTCCCCTTAAAAAGCGCCATAACATTCTCATCAACATATTTTCTTACCGGGGCAAAAAGCATTTCTCCTGCCTGTGCCAATCCTCCGAATAAAAAGACAGCCTCGGGACTTGAGAATACTATCGCGTTTCCTATTCCGAATGCTAAGATTTCAGCTGTATAATCCAATGCTTCAACAGCTATCGGATCCTTTTGGGCTGCCGCTTCGGCAATTTTTTTGGCGGTTAATTCCGAGGGAGGAATATCTCTTAATATACTTTCTTCACTCATTTCACTTAACATATAGAGGACTGTACGTACGAGGCCTGATGCAGAGGCATAAGTTTCAAGGCAACCCTGTCGGCCACATCCGCAGTCTCTTCCTCCCGGAACAACAATAGTATGCCCCAGCTCCCCGGCAAACCCGGTGCTCCCATAAACAACTTCTCCGTTAACAACGATCCCGCTGCCAAGGCCTGTCCCTAATGTCAGAACAATAAAATCCTTCATTTTTTTTGCCCCTCCGAATATCATTTCGCCTATTGCAGCAGCATTTGCATCATTTGTAATTACAACCGGAACGTCAATTTTTTTCCTGATGAATTCTGTAAGCGGAACAATACCCTTCCAGGCAAGATTCGTAGCAAGCTCAATTGTCCCTCTATTATAATTAGCATCAGGAGCTCCGATACCAATAGCTGCTAACTTCAGATTGGCTTTCCCTTCCATCAGCTTATTAATGACTGCTGCAAGTGCTGAAACAAAATTTTCAATTTTTGGATAGTCTGTCGTCTTCAGACTGTGTTCAGCTAAAATATTGCCTGCCTTGTCAATCAATCCGAATACGGTATTGGTTCCTCCGATGTCAATACCTGCTACCACTTCTTTCATTTTCGATAAGTACTGGTTATTTATATCTGTTTGACTTATGGGTCTGATTTTTTAGTTTTCTATCTTGTTTTCTTGTTTTCCCTCAATTTCTGATCTTTGACATTTTCTACTCCCATATCCCAGTCCTGCTCTATTTCCCATCCTGTTTTTATTTCAATCTCATCCGGGTAATAAGAGACCGGTTCTGGTTGTCTTCCTGAAGTAAAATCACCCGTGGTCCACTTCCCGTCGCTGTTCAGATCATATATTACACGCACACGGTAAAAGCCATTTTCAAGGAGCGGAAATACCAGTTTCCCATCATTCTTCATAAGTGATTCACTGACCAGTTTTTCCATATTGTTAAGCAACTGGATTATACGGGCTCCTTCATAGTTACTGATATTTAATGTCAGCTTGCTATATGATTCCGTATCTCTGACAGAAAACTTTATCCCTGTTGAGTCGGAATTTTCACTATATATGTTGCCAAAAGAAGCTGAATCAGCAATGAAAAGATATTTCCTTCCCTGTAATAGTTTTGCTGTTAAAGTATATTTACATGAATTTGTACTGTCTTTAACTAAATGAAGCCGTATTTTTTGCCTGGTTGTATCAATTAATTCATACAGATAAATCCTTGATGTATCAGGCTGTCTGAATGGGGTTTGCGAACTAAAAACAATGGATTGTCCGGGCTTTAAAGAGCCGGTAATTATATTAGCATCAACAGTGAAAACGGGTTTTTTGACCTTTGCTGCCCTTGGAGCACGTGGTGCCAGGAACCTCATAAGGATTGTATCTTCCTTATAACCCAGCGTTCCGACTGTGTCCGTAAGTGGATATTTAACAATTGTTGTGATCTGTGGCTGCAAGTATAAGGCGCTGTCTGCCAGCCATACTTTTAAAGTGTCATTATTTCTGCTCTTTTCTATAAAATATGTGTCATCAACTGCTCCGGGTATTGAAAACTCAAATTTCATACTGTCGGGAGGCAAAGAGAGTGTATAGATCATCTGATACTTAAGGTTCCTGGCAGAGTTAGTCAGGTAATGATCTTTCTTTTGGGCTGCAAAGAGCATAAGTTGATATTCGCCATTTACAATTGCAGGTTCGGGGACTTTATCAACTACTTTTTTTACAGTAGCGGTGTCTTTAACTCCCGGGATGAAATTCTTTTCGGGTGTAATCTCAATATCGGAATTCATGAAGGCAAACTCTTCCTCGGTAAGGTTATAGTTCTTGCTGTTATCAACATCCTTCAGTGCATAGAGCCTGTAATTTCCTGCACGAACATTATCAATACGGAAATATCCATTCTGATCTACCCTTGAGATATAATCAGGAAGATGCTTAACCACAGCAGAATCAGCCAGTTCCTGATACATGAGTACCTGAGTTTTTTCAGGGACCTCCAGATTGTATGAACTAAAAACATTCCCAGTAATTGAAAGAGAATCAATTACAGGCCCTGTGGAAAAAACAAACTGAAAATTTTCAATGATGTTCCCCTCATTAAGATCTTTTATTGCATCCTGAAAATAAAAAGTATATGTTGTGCTATCCTTCAGTTTATCATCGAACTCAACCAGAACACTTTTCCCTTTAGTGAATACCCTTGGTTTCATTTTCATCGGAGGTGAAACCATGAATTTTTCATTTATATTATCGAGAACGACATATTCATTAAATGTAATTGCAAGTTTCTTATTCCTGAAGTTTTTTGCGCCGTTATCAGGAATGCTTTTTATTACAACCGGGGGCATTTTATCTTTAGGCCCACCGGAAGGCACGCTGATTTTTGCACAGGCACTGATCAGAATGAAGAGTGTTGCCAGTGGAAAAAAACGGTTAAGCATGCTCCTTTTCATAAATTCATCCGGTTATTTATGATTTACAAACTTACATCATTTTTTAAAGATTCATTCCGATATTAAATTAAAACCTCGATGTAATCAAGAGTTATGGTCATGATCAATAATAATATTTTCTACCTTTGGCGATAATGTTAACCTGTTAATTATGCATTTACTTATCGTTCCCTGGGATGTGAATCCTGAAATATTCCGGATTGGCGCTTTTTCAGTAAGATGGTATGGGTTATTGTTTGCCTCCTCATTTTTGTTCGGGTATATAATAATGAACCGGATTTTCAAAAATGAGAATCTCGGTGAAGTTGTTCTCGACCGTCTGACTATTTATATGGCTGTTGGAACAATTGTTGGAGCCAGGCTCGGCCATTGTCTTTTTTATGAATCGGGTTATTATCTTCATCATCCCCTTGAGATATTAATGATCTGGCATGGAGGTCTTGCCAGCCATGGAGCAGCAATTGGAATCTTTTTTGCACTCTGGCTCTTTGTCAGGAAAGAGAAGAAGGAATATATTTGGGTTCTCGACCGCATCGCAATTGTAGTTGCACTTTCCGGCTTTTTTATCAGGTTGGGGAATCTTATGAATTCTGAAATTTATGGCGTTGAGACAACAGTTCCATGGGGATTTGTTTTCTTAAAGAACCACGAGATTGCACCGAAACACCCTACACAAATATATGAAGCATTGGCCTATCTGGCCATCTTTATTCTGCTTTACCGGTTATACTGGTCGAAAAAGGGAGAACATATTCAGGGGTTACTGGTAAGCTTATTTTGCATCCTTGTCTTTACTGCCCGCTTCTTTATTGAGTTCATTAAAGAGGATCAGGTTGCCTTTGAGGCAACAATGAATTTCAACATGGGACAATTGTTAAGTATACCTTTTATATTAATGGGTATCGGGGGGTTATATTGGAGTATTACCAGGAAAAAAAGAGCAGTAATAAAAAGATAACATCTATTATTTTACTATCCCGTAGAACAGGACATTCAGAATAGCATTCAGCCGGTTCTCAATATTAACCTCTTTCTTTTTCCAGAAAAGAGGAACCTCAAGCCCTTTAAGGGTTGTCTGGATTGCCAGCGCGGTGTATTCACTGTTTGCTACATTAAAGACTTTTTTTCTGGCTCCATGATAAAGAATAAGCCTGAGGATGGCCAACTCCTCACGGTCATACTTTTCACGAATGTTCTCGATAAAATCAAAATGATTGAGGTTAATATCAAAGATGGCATTATAATAATTCGACAGTTTTTCGAACGATTTCATCCTTACAAAAACGTAATTTCTCATTTTATCAATAGGCGATTCGACCGATTTAATAGCTGTAGTGAGCTCATTTCTAAGAATATTGGCTTCGTGCAGAACAACAGCTTCAAAGATATCTTCTTTGCTATCAAAATAGTAATAAATAGAACTCTTACCCATTTTCAGAGCTTTTGCAAGTTCATCCATCGTGGTCTTCTTAAACCCGTAACGGCTGAAAATCTGTCCTGCTGAAATGAGTATTTTTCTTCTAAACTCCTCTTTGTTAATCATATACTCAATTTTTTAAATTCATTTTTCTCCTTTACAAAGATAATTCATTTTAAAAATAATTGAAGCTCTTCGCCGCAAGCTACGAAGAATCTTCGATCCCCTAAGGTAATTTCTTAATGCTCGCTGACTCCGCAGCAAGCAACGGAGAACCGAGTTTACGAGCTCGGCGAAGCAAATGCGCTCGCGGGGATTCAAAATCTTCGATTAATCTGGTC
>JAPLEB010000144.1 GCA_026391555.1 Bacteroidia bacterium
ACGGTTAATAAAACAGGAACCGGATATTACCAACTCGAATGTAAAGCTGTCCCAGACAACAGTCTGACCTATAGGCTAACCGGAATTAATAAACAAGTAGCATTATCTCCAAATCCGAAGGTTCCTTTTATGTGGAGAAAAAGTGTTCTGGATGATGGGTATTTTTATCTTGATTGTAATGGTTTGCCAGAGAATGAAAGGAGGCTCAGTGCCCGTAGTACCCTGGGAGCATACTTTACATCAACAGGTTTGGAAGGTGAAAACAGCGATGTCAGATGGAAACTGGTGCCTACCGATGAACCAGAATGGTGGATGATTGAGCATAAAGCAAGTGGCAAATTTCTGTACTGCGATATGGATAAAATCGGACTAACAGATGATAAGTCATTAAGATCAGCTGTAAAGTGGAAAATGAACCTTATAAAATTAAATCTGGATGAGCTCCAGAGTCCCATTTTACTGCAAGGAGATGATAAAACAGCTTTCAGGGACCCGATTTTGTTGTATAAAGATGGCATATTTCGCTTGTATTATTCTCTTGCACTAACTGAGGAAGACGAAAAAATATATTGGTATATAGCTGAAAGTAGATCTGAGGATTTAGTAAACTGGAGCAGTCCAAGAACTTTGACAGTAAAAGACCAGTCAAAAAATTTTACTGATCCCGGGAGTATAATAAAGTTTAACAATCAGTGGATATTCTCTTTACAGACTTATGTAATGCCCGGCTACACCAGAAAAGATCCAATTCGATATGGGAATGACAATACCCGGAATTATATAATGAGAAGTACCGACCTTGAAAATTGGAGTGAGCCGGAAGTGCTTTATGTCAAAGGTACTGGTGTTGATCCCGGGAAGATGATCAATGGCTTTATTCTGGAAGATAAAGACGAGAAAGGCAAATGGTGGTGTTTTTTCAAGCAGAATCAGGGTGCAGGTTGTTCTTATTCACATGATCTTAAAAACTGGACCTATTTTGGGAATACAGAAAACCACGAATATTTTATGATGCATTCTCCTAAAGACGGACTGGGAATTTTGCGTTCCAAAGATTTAAAAGATTGGGAACTATTTTCAAAACCGACCTTGCTTGGTAAAAAGGACTGGCCCTGGGCAAGTCAACGATTAACAGCTGGCTATGTTCTTGATTTACGTTCCGACCCTAAGATTGGAAAATATCTTATGGTCTTTCATGGCCAGGGAGACGGGCGTGGCCCTGCCCGTAATACGGAGGTAATTAATTCCAGGTGCAACATAGCAATAGTATGGAGCGATGATCTGATTAATTGGCACTGGCCGGGAAAAGAAGAAAGCACACATCATAATAATTAATAAAGCAATAATTTGAAAGCAAAATCCCATATCACATTATGTTCTGCTTTGGCAACCGGTTTATATGCTCTGAGGGTGAATGCACAGAATTCAATACAGACAATCAAACTCATTAAGCATTAAACAAAATTGACAAAAGAGAATAGACTTATACTAAGCATCCCCGACATTAGCAATAACCAGCAACTTGAGTTAATTATTATTCGAAAAAGATTTTAACTGATTAGACCTTCAACCAGATTAGTATGAGATAAAACAGATAAAAAGTTTATAACGATAAAAACAAAGTAATCAACAAATCGTCTTGATAGTAAATACTTTACATAAATTTGACATCATTTTAATAAACCTCATGAAAAACAGAATCATATTCATTTCCGGAATAATTGCAGCATGGGGATGCAATAATGCAAAGAGTGCTGAATATTCGAAACCAGCACACCCAAATGTTTTATTCATAGCTGTAGATGATTTAAATGACTGGGTTGGCTACCTTGGTGAAAGAGATGGAATAGTAACTCCCAATTTAGATCGGCTTGCCGGTAAAGGTTGTGCTTTTACTAATTGTATGACAGCCTCTCCGGTGTCTCATCCCAGCCGGGTTGCTATTATGACCGGCGTTCATCCATTGAGATCGGGAATTGCCAAAAATGTTTACAAAAAAAAATCTGCTTCCTGGCGGGAGGGCCCAGATGCCGGAAACCAGGTTCTGAAAAATGTAGTTACCCTTTCTCAACAGTTCAGGAACCATGGATATTATGCAGCCGGAGGAGGTAAAATTTTTCATGCATTACAATGGTCGGATGGAACTGAAAATGACCCTGGTACCTGGGATTATTATTTTCCCGATGCACTGGCCACAATACCTTTTCAGGTAAGACCGCAAGATTTGGTAGATGACTCTTTTGCAGGGTTGACACCTAACAGACCAAATGGCGGAACAAAAGACAAACAATATTTTGGAGCTCATTCTTTACCCATTGAAGATTCTGTAATGTCTGATTACAAGGTAGTGGACTGGGCAATTTCCGAATTAAACAAAAAACATGAGAAGCCATTTTTTCTGGCGTGTGGAGTTTTCAGACCCCACATGCCCTGGGAGGTTCCACAAAAGTATTTTGATATTTATCCACTGGATAAGATACAACGTCCCCTTGTTTTGGAAAATGATCTTGCCGATGCTCATGATCATACCCGGAAGAACTGGCAACAATGGGTGCTGGAAAATAACGTTTGGGAAAAGTTTTTACAGGGATATCAGTCCAGCATAACTTTTTCAGACGCGATGGTTGGAAGATTGCTGAAGGCCTTTGATAAAAGTAAATATGCAAAGAATACAATTATTGTACTATGGTCTGACAATGGGATGCACATGGGAGAAAAACAAAATTGGGAAAAATTTACTCTATGGGAAGAGAGTTGCCGTGTTCCGCTAATTATTTGCGTTCCATGGATGAGAAACAGTATAACAAGAGTTGATCAGTCGGTCTCAACTATTGATATTTATCCTACTCTTTGTGACTTATGTGGATTTGAGACACCGGCAGATTGTGACGGAAAAAGCCTTGTACCGTATCTTAAAGGCGACAAATCTGTTGAAGAAGTTCCAGCCATGACCACTTACCGTGCTGAAATGAATGGAGATGGAATAAAATTGGAGAATTACCGATATATAAGGTACACTGATGGCTTTGAGGAACTTTATGATCATTCTAAAGATCCGAATGAATGGACTAATCTATCAGAAAATCCTGAATATGCCACTGTTAAGCAAAAATTAAGCAACTGGCTGGATGCAACAGATAAAAACTATAAAGAAAAGAATAAGGAAATTCTTAAAAGATCAAACTAAGTGAAAGTAAGTTATTTCTTATAGGGAATAGTGATCTCATGCCACAATAATAGTTTTCAATAAAAGGTTTCTCAAAGTAACTTATTATCGTGCTGCCGGCAGCCAGACAGCCATTTCGCCAACACCCCGGTTATTCCATGCATAATAGGGGATAAGCTGTATGTTAACTTCTTTTGGCTTGGGCACTTTCATAATTTTATAGAGAGCACTACTCCAGTTTGTTTCAGCAACGTTTTTCCATGCCTTGCCCTGTAATACCGTAACGCCCCCCAAAAGGTCTTTCTTATACATCGGCTTGAAATCTATATCACCAGGGATAATAATATCTTTCAGGCTTACATTTTCCTCAATATCCTGTGACTCCAGGCAATAGACTAATGGTCCTCTTTTAACAGCTATTTTGTTTGTGTTTTCTTTTACAAGAGGATTAGCTTCTATTAGTTGAACCGGCATTGAAATATTTAGCTCCAAAACATCTCCTTTTACCCATTTTCTGCTAAGCTCAAAATATGAACCGGAGGAAGGCTGGCGGCTTACTGCAGTACCGTTTACTTTTAGGGTAACATCTTCCGCCCATCCGGGAATACGCAACATGACAGAAAATTCTTTTTTAGCAGATTGTTCACAGGTTATCTTAACAGCTCCGTCCCAGGGATAATTTGTTTCCTGGATGAACTGTACCGGGGTGCCATCTGATAATAGTGTTTTTAGTGTATTATTTCCATATAAATTAACCCAAACACCCTTATCACTCAGGCTATATACATAATTACTCATCTCAGCAATGGTACGCACAGTATTTGGTGGACAACAAATTCCACCCCGGGGCAGGTTCCACCTCTGGTAAGCATCCTGTGATAATAGTACATGATCTTTACCATACCAGCGCAGCACATTGGTATAGAAATAACTCTTTCCTTCAAGTCCGATTGTAGAAAGCATGCTATTGTAAAACACCTGTTCCATTATATCGGTGTATTTAGAATCGCCGGTAATGCCTAACAGACGCCAGTTCCACATTGCGTTACCGATATTGGCACAAGTTTCGCAATAAGCAGTAGCATTAGGCAGGTCATAAGCAACACCAAAGGCTTCATGAACATTTTCTTTACCAATAGTTAACTTATGATAAGAACCAACAGCACCTGTTATATACATTTTTTTGAAAGTAACATCTTCCCAAAGCCTTTGAAGTACATTTAATAAAATTGTATCACCTGTTTCGGCATACACATCAGCAATGCCGCAATAGAGATATGTGCCGGTAACAGCATGCCCAACTGCTTCTGTTACCTCATGCACTGGAATATTATCCTGTGACTCCATTCCTTTCCAGTTTCCAGTACCTTTCATATCAATAAATGTTTTAGCCAGTTGCAAATAGTTTTTATTGCCGGTACTGCGATAAAGTTCAATAAGACCCATGATCTGAGGTGGATTAAATATTAATGAGGCCAACTCCGGGGTAGGTGTTTTAAAAACGGCATATAAATTGTCAGCAGCCTTAATTGCCACATTTAATAAATTAGTTTTGCCCGTAACGCGGTAATGAATAGCGGCTAATGTAAACAGGTGTCCAAGGTTATATACCTCGTGGTCCTGTAAACTTGCCCAACGTTTTTTCCCATTAAATTTTTGCTCATTGGTAAAGCCAGAAATCATAATACCATGACCTATTTGTATAGCCGTATGAATATAACCATCTTTATCCTGTGCTCTGGCGAGGATTGAAATTAATTCATCCAGTTGACGCCCTGTTTCTTTATCTCTGGTATCGGCATAAGACATTACCAAAGCTTCCATCCATTTATAAAAATCTCCGTCGTGCCACCACGATCCCCAGAACTCACCCTGTTCAATCCCAGCGGCAATCTTAAAGTTTTTAAGCGCCCTGTCCATATAGATTTCCTTCATATAAGGAATCATAGTTTTTTCACATTGACCCATACGATCCCCCCAAAATCCTGAGTTCCATTTGACATCTTCAATATTTACATTTCGAAGTTTTATATAAGGGCTTTTTTTTGTCTCGAGCAGGCCACCTTTCTGAGCATTTGTCGACAGGATGAAAGGGGAGCTGAATAAAATAGTGAAAAGGAGTGCTTTGGATAACATAATTTTCATTTAATAATAAATTAATGGTTGAGTAAAATTATCATTTTGAAATTGTGAATGATGAATGTTTGTTTTTTCCTTGTTTAAAGTTGTCAACTTTATTCTATAGATGGTCTCCCTTGTCTATAATTATTTTCCCTGCTTGTCATCATTTCGTGATTTTCGTTGCAGATCCCTGATAACTTTCCATTTGATCCTGATGATTCCCTGATCCTCAAGAATTTTTCGAATCTCAGGATCATTGGCGACTGCATTGAAATCCTCAACTCGGCTCTGCAAGGGTACATTTTTGGCGTCTCGAAGTGCAGCTTGTGACTCGTCAGTTGAAACGCAGGCATGGCAAAAAGCTTCGGTAACCCCGGGCTTAAGTGCTAAAAGCAAGCGTTTCCAGCTTTCCCGGGCGGTCTCTTTTGCTGAACCTGCCGGAGAGATTATATAGTCGGTGTGAAAAATTCCATTGTTATCCAGCAACTTCAGCACGTTCCCACTCTCATTCTGCTCATTTGATTGCCTGTTTTCTGGTATTCCTCCTGCAAAACGTACAGGTAAATCAAATTCCCTGGCAAGTTTTACATATACCTCAAAGTATTCCTTGCTGGCCGACAAAATGCCAGTGTGCGAATCGAGGTGTGAGATATCCATGCCAGCTGCGAGGGCCTTCTTGATCTGCGCACGACCTTCGATCTCCGCTTCCTGGGGATTTGAATGAGCTAAAAATTGAGCAGGAGTAGTCCAAAAAAACCCCTCTGGATTATATAATCCCGGAACTTCATTTCTTCCCGCCACAGGTCCATAACGATAAGGACCCAGGAGCGGTTCCCGATGCGTTAAATGAACCCCAAAATCCGCTTCCGGATGAATCTTTTGATAAAGAGCCACCTCATAGAACCATGAACACGGAACCATAACAGTTGAGGTGGTCACAATACCTTTCTCCATTCCTTGAAAAACTGCAAGATTTGTTGAATGCAAGTTGCCAGCATCATCAACGTTGATGATAAGAAGCTTGTCGGTGGCCTTATAGCCAAGTTTTTCGGCTAAAGTTTTCTTTTCCTGGCTACTTGAAATTGCAGAAATGAAAAGTAATACAAGGACAAATGTGAATTGTTTCAGGTATTTCATTAATTTTTCTCTTTAAATGTACATATACTATTTAATGAAATCCCATTCGGGTCTTACAGGAGTAGTGTGTTCTTTCTGAACGATCTCATCAAATTTCTTAACCAGTTCGGGGTGCTGATCCACGAGGTTTACAGACTCTTTTGGATCAGCTTCCAGATTATATATTTGCCATGGAGTTTTCGGATTATTTAATATGTTTGTTTTAATTCCCTTCCAATTGCCCAACCTGACAGCTACCTGCCCCTCTCTTGCCGGGAATTCCCAGTATAAATAATCCCTCTGTTTCTGTTTGGCACTGTTACCTAATAAAGTAGGTAATATTGAAAGTCCATCGTTATGTGGAGCCTGAACCTGTAGAAGCTCCGCAAAAGTCTCCATCATATCATAAGTGGCTGAAATAAAATTTGTGACCTGCCCAGGAGCGATTTTTCCGGGCCATTTAACAAAAAAAGGTTCCCGTATACCCCCTTCATAAAGCTCTGTCTTCATCCCCCTTAAAGATCCTGAGCTGTTAAAGAAAGTTTTATCATTATCCCCATTCAGATTTATTGGGCCATTATCACTGCAAAACATCACAATTGTATTCTGATCTAAATCCAATTTTTTCAAGAGGTCCTCGATTATTTTAACCTGTTTGTCGAGATAAGTTATCATTGCAGCATAGGTAGAAAGCGGGTAATAACTTGGTATATACATCCTGAAATACAGATTTTGCTTTTCCTGGAATAGCTCTTTATAGTACTCTATATCTGCTTCAGGAGCCTGTAAAGCTACATGTGGAAGGGTATATGCTAAGTACAAGAAAAACGGTTTATTCTTATTCTGCTGAATAAAATTTACAGCATTGACTGTCATTTTATCAATAGAATATTCATTCCCAAAATATTTTTTAATGTCTTCTGGCTTTATATCTTCAATCTTGAGTACAGGATGAACATCAATTTCCGGATTATTTAATTTATCCCAAACACCGTTTTTCCAAAGATGAGTGGGGTAATAATTATGGGCATGTTTCTGATCATAATAACCATAGTAATAATCAAAGCCATGCTTTAGCGGATCTCCCTCATTATCATAATTGCCGAGCCCCCATTTTCCTATAGCAGCAGTTGCATAACCCGCTTGCTTAAACAGATTGGCAATAGTGGGTGTGTTTTCCGGAATTGGGAATTGCCCCGGTTCATTTTTGTTCGCCACATAGCCCCCTAATTCAAGATTGTTGCGGATATATGCATGACCGGAATGTTGCCCGGTTAATAAATTGCACCGTGAAGGGGCACAAACAGGTGCGCCAACGTAGTGTTGAGTGAATCTTATGCCTTCACTGGCCAGGCGATCGAGGTTTGGAGTTTGAATTTTTTTCTGGCCATAACAGCCTAAATCTCCATAACCTAAATCATCGGCAAAAATGTAGATGACATTTGGTTTTGAATTTGCATTAACACTCGCATTCTTATTTTGAGCATCAGCGTTGAATGAAATATTTAAATATACTAATGCTGATACTGATACAACCTTCAATAATTGAGGTCTAAATTGGTCGCTGTGGTAATAACCAAAATTCACCTTTTCTTCGATTTTACGTACTTCGGATCGCCCGGATAAAGCAGCGTTGCTTAATTGCATGGTTCTAATAAACACCTGAATTGCTTCATTAGAAGCAGTTCAGGAATGAAAAATTTGTTCCATAATTTATAAGTTTTCTATAATTTAAGTTCAGCTATTTAAAAACACCAAGCCATTTTCTGGCGTTCAGGTTATAAATTTTATCTACCACTTTACGTGGCAGCTTAATCCCCTGGAACTCTCTGTCAATCTGATCGCTTGTTAATATTTCGTCTGTAACAAAATATTTCCAATCGTTAACCCATCTGGTATGTATCGTCTTCCGAAAGGTCTCTTCATCACCTCCTCTATCGCCAATGTCTGTGCCATATAATATCCGATTCTGGTACTTCATAAAAAAGTTTTTAACCTTTTCTCTATCAATGCTGGTTTGATAGAATATATGGGGCAATCTTGCAGATACATCTACAGCCATATTCGGGAATCTATCCAATCTTTTGGCAATTTCATCAACATCCCATTCCAAACTGGCCAGATGAGCTCCTATGTAAATCAGATCCGGGTTTCTTTCTAACAACCCTTCCATAGCACTGATCTGATCTTTATATGAAGGCATTTCCGGATGTAAAAACATATGGTACTGAGGATTTTTCGTATAATAGGTCCGATTGCCCATTGCTTTCATTTGATCAAGAGGCAACCAGCAATCCCTCGGCTCTCCCAAATGTCCGATCACCGGAATTTTACGGTCGGCTAACATTTTGAAAATAGAATCAAATTTTGGATCATCAGCCATAACATACTTCCCGTCTTTATCCCGAAATTCCATCCCTATATTCTTCCATATCTTAATGGCCACAGCTCCTTCATTAATTACCGTGTCAATCCATGCTATTGTACGATTAACCCAATCAGGCTCATCCCAGCCATCCATTGAAAATGAACCAACAAATTCAACATCCTCAGGGTGCCTTTCTTTCTGAGAAACGGCATTTTTTTGTTGGCCTTTAGAGCCTCCAACCAGGATGGGGATTAACTTAAAGTTGTCTTTTATAGCACATTGTACGTATAAATCGCGTTCACCCCAAATATGAAGATGAGAGTCTATTTTTTTAACTTTTTCAAAATCCTCTGTTTTGTAAAATTGGTTTTGACCTGTACAGGCAACCAATAATAGCATGAATGATAAACCGGCAATTATTTTCATTATCTTTAATTTAGGAGAGCTAAGAGAACCATTTTCTTTTTATGTTATTATTTGAAACAAATTTACTAATAAAGTAATCACTATTAAACGGATAATATATGAAATTAGAAGGAGATTACCTTCGGTGAGCTCGCAAGGCTCGGTTCTTCGCATCACTTCGTTTCGCTCAGAATCTCATACTTTTAGTCGGTCAGTAATGAATTATTAACTTAAATACAGTTATCTGTTTCAAATTTCTTTCAAATGGATGACTTCATCTTTTCATACCAAGGATCATCGATTTGTTTTAAATAAGCTAAAAGTCTTTTTTGTAACGATAATTTAGTTTCCAGGAACTCAGGGGAATTAATTAAATTATTCATTTCAATAGGATCATTTTTCAAATCGTACAGCTCGTCGATGCCTACAGGATTCCAGTTGTACTTGAATTCCGGAGTTCTAATGATCCGCACACCGAACCAAAGGCCATTGTACCATTCATAACGATAAAAGGCTTCATCAGGAGAGTCCCATCCACTGTCTCCTTTTTGCATAAGGGGGAATAAAGAGCGGCTGTCGATATTCGGCTGAACGGGGTCAAGATTCATCCATTCAACCAAAGTCTGATTCAGATCCATGATCGAAACCTGCCGGTTTATTTCACGGGCGGGTTGATCAGGCATACGCACCAGCATCGGGATACGCATAACTTCATCATAAGCGTAGGGGCCCTTATCAAACCGTCCATGAGCGCCAATCATATCTCCATGATCAGAAACGAACACAATAAGCGTATTTTCCCAGAATCCATTGTTTTTCAATGCATTTAGGAGTTCACCAATAGCCCTGTCGATCATAGTGACATAACCCTGATAGTATGCTTTGGACTTGCGCCAGTCATCATCAGTCATGTGACCAATGTCGTGAAACGGCCACATGATATCCTGTTGGTACGCCGGTTTGTTTTTAAATGGATCGCGAAGATTTGCAGGCAGCTCAATTTTTCGGCTATCGTAAAGAGTTGCATACTCTTTCGGTACGGCATAAGGCGGATGAGGACCAGGAAAACTGACAGTCAGGAAAAAGGGCATATTTGATTTTGTTGCTTCAGTAATAAAGTCAATTCCCTGTTTCGCAAGCTGTTCTGTGTTAGTATCCTCATATGCTCCTTTTGCAGTGCTGTAAAATCCTGGCTTTTCATCGAAAACCTTTCCTTTTTCATAATATCTTTTAACAACTTCAAAATTGGGTTTTTGAGATTTAATATTTCCGCGATCAAAGCCGTTGTATGGAAATCTATGAACACCACGACGAATCGGGCCATCCGAACCCAAATGCCATTTTCCGAAATAACCCAGAAAATAATCTTTTTCACGCGCCCATTCGAGAAGAGTGGTCTGTCTTAAATTCAATCCATTAAGTCTTGAATGCCAGGTATAACAGTTATCATCCAGATATGTTCGATGTCCCCATCTGCCTGTGTATAACGTTGCCCGTGCAGGGGAGCTTAAGGCGGTTGTTGTACAGGCTGCCCGAAAGTTCACCGATTGGGTGGCAAGCTTATCGAGATTTGGTGTTTGAGCCGGACCACCACAATAATTTGCTACGTCAAATTGAAATTGATCACACCAGATGAAAAGAACATTTTTCCTCTCTTGAGCTTCAGCATTTCCTGAACTAAATGTGAAAAAAGAAGCACAGGCCAAAGTTCCAATTTTTAAACCAAATTTGTTTTCCAAATATTTCATTATCATAAAGTTTTGTAAGACCATTGAGTAATCGGAATAATTCTGGCCCTGATTGATTTGTACAAATATAATTTTTTTCAATTAAGAAAGCATGTTGGAAAAAAATATTATATTTCAAGTTATACTCTATTCTCTATACGATTTGAAGCGAGCATACTTATTTGTGGTAAACTTCATAACGCGTTAAGAGTAAAAATTTTACCCCTTGAGTCTTTATTATTGTTCAGGATAACAGTGATAAATTAACTTGAGATATTGCAAGAAACATAAAAATGGATTAAATAGTACTACAATCGGATAATAATTGTATGCTGAAAACAATATCTATTTCATAATTTTGATATGATTTTTTTTTGAGTTTCAGCTAAGTGGCCATTTTCCGGCTAATAGATAATATACTTGATTTGAAACTTAAAAAATATTGAAATAGTTTATTAAAACACAAATTATGAACCGAGTATTTTTTACAAAACAAACACTTGAGTAATATAATCCTTAACATTCGAGCTACATCAAACCATTAAAAACAATTAAATTATGATGAAACGTAACCTTTTTCTTACTGCAACTTTCCTGTTTTTAATAATTTCTGGTTGTCACTTTCCAGTCAAAGAAACAGCTGAAAGTAAAACAAGTGAAGCCTTTCCGGCAGGATGCTGGGGAGTTTATAATTATTGGGTCAATGACTGGAATGTTAATTCAAATATTCGTGAAAGTTGTCCTCTCATTAAAGGAGTGGGTATAACAATAAGATGGAAGGATGTAGAACCAGAACCCGGGGTATTCAAATTTGATGAATTGATTGGCGAGAAGCTGAAACTGGTTGATGCCGGTAACATGTACACCTGGTTGATGATTTGGGTAGCTCCCAGTGCCCCGCGCTGGCTCTATGAAAACGGGGTGCCCGAAGTTCAAATGTACAAATCAGTCACTCCTCTTGGCGAACCAAGAGACTGGAGCTATCAATATTACCTGAATGAAGACTATATACGCTTCCATCATCGTTTGCTAAATGAATTTGGTCAATACATCAGGAGTTTACCTTTAAATCTTCAGAAACGGATATTGTTTGTCCAGTCTGCTGAAGGATCAACAGGCGACGGTCAGCCATACAAAAGCACTCCGATCGATACTAAATATAACATTTCAGACGAACAATGGGGCGATTTCCGTATTAAAGCATGGGAAGTACTAAAAAAGGCACTGAGCAATGAAAAGGGAGAAATGGTTAAACCAATGCTTGTTAATTATGATGCTAATGGTGAGGAAGAATACAATTGGGTGAAAAATAATCTTTCTGTGATTGGATTAAAGAACGGGATGTTCAGTCATGGTTACCAGATAAGTGATACCAGGCAGAGGATCAAAAACTGGAATAACTTCAAAACTGAAGTAAATTCATTAGGTAAGGAGTTTTTCTCCCGTGGTGAGCAGGATGGAGAATGGGCCGTCTATGGATGGAGTACTCAAAACAGAGAACAAGGATTGTACTGGTCAGCAATATTTGCAACACATTGTGGTCTCGATATGTGGAATCTCCCGTCAGAAGCATGTATAGGATATCATTATCAGGATGCAATAAATTTTTTCAATAAATATGCAGGACAGTTCGATCCTGCCTCTGCCAGTGCGGCTTTTTGTGCTTTAAGCAAGGGCCTTGATGCTATGGATACTGTTTCCTACCCTGAAAATCAATTTGGAGCTGCAAAGAGATCAAATATAGACCGATACCTTAAAATTATGGAAGCTTTTAAAGACCACGGAGCAATGCAGGGCGATCCTCAGAAAGCTATTGGATCCGGAATGGTTAACAGAAAGGCCAATGATTATAACGATGTTGGCTGGGGAATTGCTGATGGAAATTTTTGCAGGTTCCTCACTCAGATTGATCCGGAAGGAACAAGTACAGGTTGGTGGCATGTGGGCCCGCGGGAAAGTATTTACGGCCGGTTTGCCAGATCTTTTGATGTTAAAAACAAAAAGAACAGCATGTATTTTGATCTGGATGATCATTTCCTTTCAGCAACAGGAAAAGCAGAAATAAAAGTAAAAATTATCTGGCTTGATAAAGGTTACGGCGAATGGTCCTTACTTTACGATGCAAAAAACAAACCCGGTAAAACGGCTCTTACTGTAAAAAACAGTGACACTGGAAAATGGGTAGAAAAATCCATTATGATAAATGATGCTTTATTACAAAACAGTTGTGAAAAAGGAGCTGATTTCATTTTAAAAAACCTATCAGAAGAAAATACGATTTTTCACATTATTGAAATTGAGAAGTCAAATTAAAATAAAAGAAATCATGAAAACTTTAATTCTTCTTTGTTTGATATCAATATTTATCCCTGTCTCATCGCAGGATTTGAAATCAAAAAAAGACGGAGGTATTGTTGATACCGAAAACAGCAAATATGTTCAGTTTCAAAGCACGGACCTTTCATCGGTAAACTTGACTCATGGTTTTTGGGCGGACAGAAACAAACTTAATTCTGATGTTTCTTTTATTAAATTATGGGATTTAGCTGTTGATCCGAACAAGGGTCATGTGATACAAAACTTTGAAATAGCAGCAGGATTAAAACAGGGAAATTTTGTTGGTACTTTCTGGCAGGATGAATGGCTCTATAAGTGGATAGAAACAGCTTGCTATATGCTGGCTCAGGATCCGAATTATATATTTAAAGGGAAATCCCTGAAAAGCTTTCTTGACGAAGTAATTGACTTAATTGCTAAAGCGCAAGCCAAAGACGGATACATTGCAACACAGATACAAACCACTGATTTGGGTAGATTTACAAATTTCAAGCATCACGAGTTCTATGTGATGGGACATCTGTTAACAGCTGCTGCAGTGCATTACCGCATAACAGGGAAAAAAAATTTACTCGAAGTTGCTGAGAAGGCAGGACACTTCTGTTACGAGTGGTTCAAAACTCACAAAGGGGATCCTGCGACTATTGATTTTCCGAACAATCCATCTATTATTATGGGTGCGGTAGAACTTTATAGGGCAACCAACAATAAAGAATACCTTGAGTTAGCAAATCTGGTGGTAGACAGCCGGGGTGCATCATGGAATGGGAAAATGACAAAAAATGCACTTACCAAACGCGTAGGAGGCCTGGAAAATAACCAGAATTGGATACCTTTACGTCAGGAAACGGAAGTTATCGGGCATGCCGTTTTCTTCACTTACTTATATGCCGGAGCTGCTGATATTTACATGGAAAATGGCGATAAGACCCTTTTGGTCGCTCTGGAGCGCCTGTGGAAAGACCTTACCGAAAAGAAAATGTATGTCACAGGTGGTGTGAGTAACTCTTTTGGTTCATTGCCCACCCGGAATTTCGCAGGTGACAAAAACCGCAAAATTATAATGAATGATGAAATTGAAGAGGGTGTTGATAAACCCTATAATCTAACTAATTATGATGCTTACAATGAAGTTTGTGGTATGTGCGGGAACATGATGTGGAACTGGCGTATGCTGTTAGCCACAGGAGAACCTAAATATGCTGACATTATGGAATTGAGCTTTTATAACTCTATTATTAGCGGAGTAAAACTTACGGGTGATGAATGGATATATTGCAATGGGCTCGGCTGGCATGGTGATGAGCAGGAAATGTTAAATAGTTCTAAACAAACATGGAATACCCCTGGTCCGAGATTGATATGTTGTCCGACTAATATTCTCCGAAATATTGCCTGCTACAACGGGTACCTCTTCACAACACATGAAAATGCTATTCAGGTTCAGCAATATGCAGGCAGCAAAGCAAATCTCAAACTGAAAGATGGGAAAGAAGTGTCACTAAAGCTTGAAACTAATTATCCCTGGGAAGGAAAAGTTAAGCTGACTGTTGACAGAATACAAGGTGAAAAAGATTTCGAACTCGCATTCCGTATTCCTTCATGGTCAACGCATAATACCTGCAGATTAAACGGACAGGATCCGGGACTGAATATCAACGCTCAATCCTATCTGAAGATTGATCGAAGCTGGAAAGAAGGGGATGTTATAGAGCTTGAGTTCGACATGGATGTAAAATTGCTGGTAGCGAATCCAAAAACCGAATTCGACCGTAATCAGGTAGCTGTAAAGCGCGGCCCTTTGGTTTATTGTCTGGAAGAACATGAAATCCCCGGAGGTTCAGATTTTTTCAATATTGCCATTGATCCGCAAAAAAAATGGAATGTTGAATTTGAAAAAGATTTTTTACATGGTATCGTTACATTGCAAACTAATGCAACTTTAAGAAATCCATCCTCAAAACCTCCCTATGGTCAATATGGAGAGTATATGCCAGGCTCACAAAATATTTCTATTAAGCTTATTCCTTATTATGCATGGAGGAATAGGGGACTGGATAAAAAAATGGAAGTTTGGCTGCCAATACAATGATATTATAAACATTGTTAATCAGAGGATGTTGGGCATGAAATTTTATTAACTCCATATTCTGTTACATATGATAAAGAATACTCAATTCCGGAACTTTATTCGAATAATCTTATCCGACATACTAGCCTTGATGATACTTTGTAGTATCAGTGTCACCACGTTTGCCCAAAAGGTTTTCCGTTATAAAAATCCTATCAGCTCAGGTATCGATCCACGCGGTATTCGCGACTGCCAGGTGTTTCGCGATGGCAACAAGTGGTATCTGACCGGCACAGCCTACCCGGTGTGGCCCAAAGAAGACACTTTCGGACAACTTAATCCCGGAACCCCACTATATTCTTCCGATGATCTCATCAACTGGAAATTTGAGCGTACCCTGGTGCTGCCCAACCCTGAGAAATGGTATTTCACAAGGTTTTGGTCAAATGAAATACACAAGATTAATGGTAAATACTACTTATCCCTGCAATGCCGTAATCCATTGCTTGGCGATAACTGCCTGCGTATCGGATATGCTGTAGCCGAAAATGTTATGGGCCCCTACAAGGTCATCGATCAGCCACTGGATAAGGGTAATGATCTTCACTTTTTCCAGGATGACGATGGTACCGTATATGCCTTCTGGAATCATGTGGCAGAACCTGGAAGGGACGAAGCAGAATTTCGCGCATTCGGTATGTCCTTTGCCAAATTTGATTTGGAAAAGGGCAAATTCCTCACCCCACCTACAGTAGCCATACCCTATGGTAACAAAGGTGAATGGGATAGTGTCGGTCAGGAAGGTACTTTTGTTATAAAACGGAACGGGATTTACTATCTTTTTTACTCGAGCTGGACTCGTGGCTATGAGATCGGTTACGCTACCGCTAAAAAAGTCACTGGCCCGTGGACGAAATTTCCGGGCAATCCCATCTACGGCGGGCAGGATCCGGCCTACTGCAAAAAAAGTGGTGTTCCCTACACCGGCGATCCCAAAAACCCTTTTGCTCATGCCGGTTATGAAAATATTTTCACCGGCCCCGATGGCCGCTTATGGCTGTCATGTCACGGTATTCTAGCGGCGGATCCGAAACAGATCCCAATGCTCATGATCGAGCCTTTGGACTTCGACGCAGCAGGTAATGTCATCATTGGAAAACCAGATACGTTATGGCATGAGATCCCGATTCCTTATCAGAAATGATGCGCTTGCAGCTTTGGAGGAATGAGGAAATCCAAAAAAGGTTAAGGCAGAGGTTAAGGTTGAGCATTTTAAAACTTAACCTTTACCTTAACCTCGACCTAAGTTACATAAGAGTTGCTATTTCAATAATATCATTTTATTCGTTAATACCTGGTTATCAAATTGAAGTTTGTAAAAATAAATACCTCCACAGTAGATCTCCGCGTTCCATTGATAGCTGTGTAAACCCCCGTTCAGTATTTCATTCACTAAAGTTGTCACCTCCTGGCCAAGTGAATTATAAACTTTCAATGTTACACTTCCTGATTTTGGCAAAGCAAATTGAATTGTCGTAACTGGGTTAAATGGATTGGGATAGTTTTGAAAAAGTGTAAAATTATTATCACTATTTGATGGTTTCTCTTGAATTCCTGTTGTGATGTTATTTTTTGTTACTTCTATCATGTGAAAAATTGCATCCTGTCCATTGGTTGTCTCCAGGATAAGGTCAGAACCATTGGTTCCCCGTTTGCCAAAATAGCCGTCATTGATAGTGAAATTTATCTCTTTCCACTCTTCACTGTTGATATTGGTGATTGAAATGCCCTGCTTAGCGGAATCGTCTTTCGCATCATAGATCAGGCGCCAGGCTGAAGTCCCCCGGTCGTAATAAACGATCCGTACATTGACATCATAGAACCCCTGGGTACCGCAATTTTGAAACAATTTATTATCGAATTTAAAATACATGGCATCTTTCCCGTCGGAATGATTAAAACCCCGCGCAAACCTTCCTGGTGCAACTTTATAGGTGCAAGGTTCTGTTACGGTCTGATCTGTAGACGTGGGCGCCGGTGCGACGCGCCAATAACCCTGACTGGTTGTACCGGGGTTGATCTGCTCAAGATAGCGATAATAGTTACCGGTATAAATACGCCAGCCAACGTCGTTTAAAGCTTTTGTATCCTGTCGCTGGTTCATTCCATCTAAACCGCTATTGGGCACATCATCCTGTCTTGCTCCAAAAGCAGCATAAAGCGGATTTGTGGCGATATTCTGATAACGGGTGGTATTGGTTTGAGTAGCCGCACCAAAAGTTGCGGCTGGAAATCGTATGATATCTGAAGCATCCAGTCCATCGCGTAACGCGACAAATGCTCCTGGGCTGGTCACCGGATCCTTCTGTCCGGCATACTTATTAAAAAAATTATATATATCAGCATTCTCAGTGAGATTGATTGTAGCAGGTGTCAGAAACTCATAATCCAGACCAACATAGAGGCCGTTTAACAACAAGTTATACATGTTCCATTTAGGCGCTTTCTTCCACCACTCAGTATCAGACTCGTCAAACTCACACCGTGTGCGCATAAACTGTCCGTTATAAAGAGTGTTGACGGCTGGCATCAACCATGCAAAATTGTCAATTTCGAGGTTGAGTTGAAAACAATGACCAAGATTGCCAGATTTGATCATAGAGCCGGGGCAGTTCTGATTCAACCAGGTGGTGTTATCTGCCCCTCCGCTATCGTTGGTACTTGGATTGCATAAGATCGTAATTTCAGGATCAAGCCCCTGGTATGCATCATAATAGTACTTGGTAAACTCCCTCCACCATGTCTTCCAGGTGGTGAAACTGATATCGTATTGACTATATTGTGAGAGCACATTTCCCTTATAGGCGTCATAGTCCCCTGTGCTTGAATAGGCTGCCTGAACTACGATAATTTTGTTGCGAAGATTCTCCGGGAGGCTGACTATGAAGTCTCTGACATGGATAATCATATTTTTTAAAAGTGTCTTATATTCCGGATCCGGATAGTACGGATATGGGCCGCTGATCCTATGGTCAGAATATACCTCCGGAACAGGACCACCACTCATTTCGTATATCCAAAGCGGTGCGTCAGTTCCTGAATAGACCAGCACCATTACTTCGGAAGGAGATGCAACAATCTGATCGTACAGCGGTTGGAAATTCCATGTACCTTGCGTTGGCTCTAATTCGGCCCATGTGGACTTCGCGAACTTTCCCTGAATATACGGCTGATAATAAACAGTTTCAGCGTAATTCCAGATTCCGAAGTTTGTAACAGACTGGCCACTGCTGTTTCGGCCGGTAAAGAGCAAGGCAACAAAGAGTGCCGACCAGTAATATAAATTGATGAAAGTCATTCTTCTCATTTTTTTCTCTTTACTATTTTAGTTTATTGTTTAATGAGTTTGATTACCTGCCGGGAAATTAGGAACCAGAATATTAGATTTAAACTCAAGACCTGTTGGGCGCAATGTGTCATTTGATTCATGAAGAGCCCTTGCTTCGGCCTTTGAGTCATCGCCACTAAACCATAAATAACAAAAAAAAGGATAGTTGAAATAAAAATAGTATTACGCTTCATAAAAAGTGATTTTAAGTTTCATGAGGGCGAACATGAGCAGAAGACGGACCAATTTCATCGGGCAGGCGTGATCTTGTCCGGTGTGATTTTGAATTGAGTAAAGAATAAATTCTCCATTATTGCCATGAAATCGCCCTCGCTGTGCGGTTCGGCCTGGGTGAAGAAGACAGTGACGGGAATGCCCACCTGGTCACACCGGGACTTGAGTGCACGGACATGGTTCGGATGGTGGACATAGTTTAAACGGTTGATAGGCGGTCCGTCTGGCTGGCTATTGAAGAGAAACACAGGTGGGTCGTCCTTGGAGGCGAGGTTTAGCATGCTAAGGTCGTTAGCGGCAGCGAGCGCATTAGCGTCAACTGGTTCCCTGGTCATGGTTTCGGCCTCATCGGCGAGACCTCCTCCGAAGTTGAATTTGCCCATGAATGATTCCCATTCCTGCTTCTTGTAAGTCGCCTGGGGATTCATTGCGCCCGCGGCGACCAACCGCGAGGATTCACGGAGCACAGGATCGGGGTTATTCGGATCGGCTAAGTCAGGGTAAAAGGCCAGCCAGAGAGAAGTGCCGGCACCTGCCGAGCCTCCATACGAGGCGACGCGTGTTGGATCGAGGTTATAGTCTTTTGCGTGGAAGCGGACGAACTGGATGGAGCGGGCGCAATCGCGCATGATTTCTGCCAGACTGACGCTTTCGCTGAGGTAGCGATAATTGATGGACATGACCGACACTCCTACAGATAGGCAGTCATTGATCATGCGGGTGTCCACGCCGGCCTTGCTACCCCCGGTAAAGCCGCCGCCATGGATAAAGACCACGAGGGGAGTGGGCTGATCCGACTTGGCCAGCCAGAGGTCAAGAATGTTGCGCACATCCGGGCCGTATTTGACGTCGCTGAACGTGGCCGCAGGGCGCTTGGCAGTTGTGTCCGTGTTTTCGTCTGAGTCGGCGCCGTACTTGTTGCCGCGACCCTGTTTTGCCTTTTCTTTGTCCGACCAGTCTTCGATATTTAGTGTGATCGCGAAACGCTCCGGTTCATCAATTATGCTTGTTCGATCCCAACTCACTTCGCCGTTAACAGTGCCAACCAGATCGCCCTTTTCCCCGGAAGCAGTGCCCCATGTGTTATAGTATCCATACCATCCATACCATCCACCAGGGATGAGAGTGTCCATCATAAACCCTTCGATCTTAATCTGGCCATTCCCCACAGGAATATTAGGAAAGTCAAACATAACTTTCACATCTTTACCTTCCTCGATGATATAATTGATACGACCTGGGATCATGTAAGTCTTTCCCGCCTGTGATGCCATGCGTATGTCGCGCCGGTTAATTGAACCCATCCAGTTGAATCCCGTGTAATCATTTACGGTTGCCACGATCATTTCACCGGAGAGTTGACTGAAGTCTTTGATAGGTTTGTCTGAACGGTAGATACGGTAGCGGACTTTCTCGCCGGGGATCTGGTTCCAGGTCAGGAAAGTTTGCCCCGAGCGGAAGAAGCCTTGGAGTCCTGAAGCTTGTGTGAGGACTGCCGGGCTGTTCGTTTCTACGGCCCATAGGAAAGAAGTACCGACTAAAAACGAACCTGTAACCAATAAATTCATAACCTTATTGATCTTTTTCATGTTATTGCTCTTATTTTATGATTTGGGGACATCTATTTCATCTTAGCATAAGGTGGTATGCCTCTATTTTCATGAGTGTTATTTCCAATATTCTGTGCCCAACTCGTTACAAAAAGCAATACTAATCCGGCTGATATGAAAACTCGTATTATCGTCCAATCCTGCACAGGTATTTATCTGTTCGTATTAAAATTGAATTTCTCAAAATAGCAGGCACAGCCCATATCTGACCATCCAATTGATTTTGAGCAACAACCTCAAGTTTACGACCTTCTTTAATTATCAGGGTTTTGCCTTTGACGGAACAAAAATAGATATTACCATTAGCCAATACCGGTGAGGCATTAAAATTTTCTTTTAACCTTAGTGACCAAATTTCCTCTCCTGTTCCAGCGTTCAGACACATAAGAATATTTTTTGGATCAATTGTATAAATAAGACCATCTTTAATCACAGGTGTCAGCAATTGTATAGGTTCGGATTGTTTCTTCCAAATAATATTTGTCTTCGTAATATCCCCCTTGCCATCAGGGTTAACTGCTAATAACTCCGAAAATTTGTTTCCATCCTCTGACACCATAAACCCGGTATAAAAAAACACTATTCCATTCTCAGAAACCGGCATGGCCACAGTTGATTCAGCTCCCCTGACAACTCTCCAGACTTCTTTCCCCGTTCGAGGGTCATATGCAATACAAACAGCTGATCCATTAGAGATTAATAAATCCCTGCCTTTTACATTTATAACTAAAGGTGTGATATATGCTTTCTTTCCAATTTCAGTCAAAGGTTCATATGGCTCTTTTGGCCGCTCTGTCCTCCAGACAATCTCTCCATTTGATTTATTCAGAGCAACAATAAACCTTACATCTGTCCCCTCATAATGCAGGATAAGCAAGTTACCATATAGTATCGGAGACGAGGCCGCACCCTGAACATGTTTACATTTTAAATCAGACCGTGTCCATAATATTGATCCATCAGTAGTATTTATGCAAGCTGTTCCGGAGCTTCCGAAATGCACATACACAAAACATTTTTCAATACAGGGAGTAGGAGTTGCATAAGAATTGATGGGATGTTTCCGGTCAACAGTTTCAGGATTAAATACTTTAATATCATGGATAATTTTTCCGTTTTTAAAATCAAGGCATACAGCAGATAATTCTTTCCCATCGTCAGTAGCTGTTGTCACCCAAACCTGATTATCGTAAACAACAGGAGACGACCATCCTTTACCATGTATTTCCGTTTTCCATATTAAATTCGAATCATTTGCCCATTTTATTGGAGCAGATTCAACCAATGCTATACCATTCAGGTTACTGCCCCTGAAATGAGTCCAGTTTATATTTTGCGCTATACCGGGTTTACAGTCAAATAAAAGACACCCCATGCAAAAACAATAAAAAAGTAATAACTTTTTCATTTTTTAATTTGTTTTAATTTTTTCCTGAAATATAGAACTAATTATTATCAAGTAATATCCCTGTCAATTAATTTAATGAATGAGTTTCTTCTGTCCAGAAATTATGGGGCAGTTTTTTCTGTTTATAATCCCCCCCTGGCAGTGGAAGAGGATCAACTGCCTTAAGCATCCAATTCACCAGACATTCAAGCATTTCGGTTTTTACCTCTTTGTACTTACTTTTATTATACTGGTTTATTAGTTCGAAGGGGTCAGTCAGAAGATTATATAATTGTCCATTCCCATCCTGATCAACAATCAGTTTCCATGGTCCTTTTCTGACCATACGCATCAGTCCGGCCTGAGAATAGCGGTTAAGTTCATCAAAGGTGACTCCTGGTCTTAATCCATGATTAAAATCAATTGAATCGTTCCAGTTGTATGCAGGACCACCATACCCCTGTTCAGCATAGATACTTTCAAACTCTTTCGAAGGATATGATTTCCCTGTAAGTATTGGCCACAAGCTACGTCCCTGTACACCTGAAGGAATATTAATCTGAGTAGCATCACATATGGTCGGGAGAATATCAACAAGAGATACATGTGCAGAATGCGGACCTTTATAATGACTAATGCCATTACCAAATACCTGGAAAGGTATCCTGATAAGTACGTCGGGCATCCCGGCTCCTTTTCTCATCAGACCATATTCTCCGGCATAGTCTCCATGATCGGCCACGATAAATATAATAGTGTTTTCCAGGAGGTTTTTGTCTTTGAGAAAACTAACAAACCGGTTAATCTGATCATCAATCAACCGCAGCATACCATAATAGTCAGACCGCATTCGGGGTAGGGATTCTTCATAATTAGGAAATCCCTTTTCACCCAGAGCACGGGTAAATTGCCAAACGAATCCCTTTTCATCCAAGACTTCTTTCCCGGCATGAACAGGTGGAAGTATTTCAGGTGGAAACATAGAAAAATATGGTTCAGGTACCTGGTATGGGTTATGAGGTTCAGGAAAAGACATGCTCAGGAAAAATGGATTTGTATTATCTAAACTTTCAATCCATTTTTCCGATTCGGTAACAATTCGATATGGGCGTTGGCATTTTAAGGGGAACGGCGTAGGTTTAAGTTCGACCTTGTGATGAAGGTTGTTCAACCATGTATCAAATTCTTTTTCTTCATCTGAAACAGTTTCGATTCTTGTTCCTGTATAGTCCCTGAAAAAATCGAAATTATTCTTATTCAGAAAAGTATGATTTTTCCCGACCATTGCTGTCACATATCCTTTAGCATCAAGTAAATGGACCAAATCATCCCCGGGTCTGATATCAGGGGAGTTAAGTGTAGGATTGGCTCTCACACCGTGAGCACTGGGAAATCTTCCTGTAAATAAACTTATCCGTGCCGGAACACATGCCGGAGCTGAGGTGTATGCTTTATCAAACCAAACACCCTGGCTGGCAAGTGAATCACGAAACGGGGTCGTGTTAAGTCCAAATCCTTCTCGTGCACATGCATGGGCTTGTTGTTGGTCAGTTATGATTATGATTATATTAGGCTTTCTGTTACCGTCTGCCAGAACCGGAGTAGCCAGTAAGACTGTGCTGACAAAAGTAAATAACGGTTTATTTTTCATTCTAATATTATTTTTAAAGTTCAACTTTTACATAAAACACACTACAAAGTTTTTTGCCGTTTTTATCCAGGAACCATTTTTTGATGACTTTGTTTGAGACAAATCTATTAATAAACTTATCAGGAATGTTTTTTTTTGCTCATTTTTTCTTTCAAGGTCTGAAGTGTTTGTCCAGATTTGATTCAAGGTTCTTGTCGTTGAATCCCCGCGAGCGCATTGGCTTCGCCGAGCTCGTAAACTCGGTTCTCCGTTGCTTGCTACGGAGTCAGCGAGCATTAAGAAATTACCTTAGGGGATCGAAGATTCTTCGTAGCTTGCTGCGAAGAGCTTCAATATTTTGATAAACCAGGGAACATTCTTAAGTTCAATAATTCACAATAGTTCTGACTCTTTTGAATACAAAGGTCTTACTCTGTTATTTAAAACTCTGTGACAAAAGAGGCTTTTCTTCTGAAGCGAAAATAAATTAAGTACGGTTATTTTATTACCTTGTGAAAAAACTGGAATAGTCGGATGAAGCCACCAAGATGGGAAGATAAACGGTGGAATAGAGACGAAAATTAGAATTAAATTCAATTTTCTGATAAAGACCATAATATGATGAAAGTAGTAAATCTGAAAAGTTTGGGGTTATTAAGCCTCGTTGCAATACCTTCATTGGTGGCAGCTCAGAGTAATGATAATCAGCGACCAAATATTTTGTTTATAATGGTCGATGAAATGCGTTCAGATGTGATGCATTGTGCAGGGGATCCGATGGTTAAAACACCGAATCTCGATCGACTGGCTGCAGAAGGGATAAGGTTTTCAAATTCCTTTACAGTTGCTCCGATTTCAGGTCCATCGAGGAAATCCTTCTTTACAGGGAGGTATGCGCATACACATGGAGTATTGGAAAACGGAGATACCCCCAACACTGGAGAACTTGATTTACCATTGATTTTAAAACATTACGGTTATGAAACCGCAGTTTCAGGTAAACTACATTACTGGCCTGCGAATTTTTCATGGGGATTCGATAAGTTCTGGTCATATAGAGATGAAGGACCTGCAGAACTAGAGACTTACTGGCAATACATTAAAAGAAATAACATAAACACTAAAATTGAAGAAGGTTCATGTCCATATCCAAATGATCCGCTTGGGAAAGATATCGGTAAATATACTTTCAAAAAAGAAGAATTGCAGACTTACTGGATTACTGACAGGAGTATAGAATATCTTAAAAGTAGAAAAGAGAGCGACAAACCATTCTTTCTGTTTACTAGTTTTCTTGAACCTCACAGTCCTTCACGTACAACAGAACCCTACTTTTCAATGTATGACCCAAACAATATTACTGCGCCCAATATTTCTGATGAAATAAAAAAAGAAAGAGCAATAGCGCTTGAAAAAAATATAAAAGGTCCTTCACGGCATTTAGTTGATAATGAAGAGATGGTGCGCCGCTTAACTGCTATATATCTGAGTCATGTCACCCAGGTTGACGATAATATAGGGAGATTAATGTCCACTATAAAGGAATTGGGTTTAGATAAAAATACCATCATTGTTTTTACTGCCGATCACGGTAATATGCTCGGGGATTTGGGCCTGTGGTTTAAAGGTGTCATGTATGAAGGATCTACTAGAATACCACTTATAATGAAAATGCCTGAAAATAAATCATTTGCAAATTACAGACAAACTGGAATAACCGAAGAACACTTAGTTGAAAACATAGATGTCATGCCTACTCTTCTTGAACTGGCTGGAATAGAAATTCCACTGAGTATTGAAGGTACAAGTATGGTACCGCTTCTTAATGGAATGATAACAAATTGGAGTGAAGATGTGTACGCCGAACGTAACAGTATGATGTACAGGACAGTTGATTACAAGCTCATAAAAATGCCAGGGAATAAGGGCAATGTGGACCATTACGAATTTTATGACATGAAAAATGATCCCAAAGAACTTATCAATCTGATCGGTAATAGTAAGTATAAAGAAATAA
>JAPLEB010000164.1 GCA_026391555.1 Bacteroidia bacterium
TTGTAAATAAAATGGACCGCGCAGGCGCTGATTTTTACAGTGTGGTTCAGCAGATCAAGGAAAAATTAGGTGCAAACCCTGTACCGGTTCAGATTCCTATAGGTGCAGAGGAGAATTTCATTGGGGTTATCGACCTCTTGAATATGAAGGCAATCGTTTATTATCACGATGAAGAAACAGTTACCCGTTTTGAGATAGAGGAGATTCCTGCAAACATGAAAGAGGAAGCTGAAGAGTGGAGAGGAAAACTGGTTGAAGCTGTTGCTGATGTTGATGATACTCTGTTGGCCAGGTATCTTGAAGATCATGATTCTATTACAGGCGAAGAAATTTTAGTTGCGCTCAGAAAATCAACTATTGACGGTCTTGCAATCCCGGTTATCTGCGGTGCAGCTTTCAAAAATAAAGGTGTTCAGAGTCTTCTTGATTCTGTTATCGCTTTTCTGCCTTCACCTGTCGATAAAGGTTCTGTAATCGGGATTGATCCAAGAAATGATGAAGAAATTATACGTGAGCCGGACGATGAAGCACCATTAGCCGCTCTTGCATTTAAAATAGCTACTGATCCATTTGTGGGCCGTCTCGCTTTCCTGCGTATTTATTCAGGTATTCTCCATGCCGGCGACACCGTATTGAATGTTCGTACTGGAAAGAGGGAGCGTATTAACCGCCTGTTCCAGATGCATGCCAACAAACAGAATCCTAAAGAGAGTATTTCGGCAGGCGACATTTGTGCAGGTGTTGGATTTAAAGATATTAAGACAGGTGACACATTATGTGCCATTAATAAACCGATATTACTTGAATCAATGGATTTTCCGGCACCGGTTATTGGTGTTGCAATCGAACCTAAAACACAGACCGATGTTGATAAATTGTCGTTGGCACTCAATAAACTTGCTGAAGAAGATCCGACATTCCAGGTCAGAACTGATCCCGATAGCGGGCAGACAATTATCAATGGTATGGGTGAACTGCATCTGGAAATTCTCATTGACCGTCTGAAGAGGGAGTTTAAAGTTGAATGTAATCAGGGTGCACCCCAGGTTGCGTACAAGGAAGCCATTACAACCACTGCTGAATTCCGTGAAGTGTTTAAGAAACAGACCGGAGGACGTGGTAAATTTGCTGATATGACTTTTGATCTTATGCCGGCAGATGAAAATGCAAGAGGCCTTCAATTTGTAAATGAGGTTAAAGGCGGACATATTCCGAAGGAGTATATTCCATCAATTGAAAAAGGATTCCGCGAAGCAATGGTCAACGGACCACTCGCGGGTTTTCCTCTCGATAGCCTCAAAGTAGTACTCAAAGACGGTTCGTACCATCCGGTTGACTCTGATGCTCTTTCATTTGAAATTGCCGCAAAACAGGCCTTCAGGAAATTTGCGGGTAAATGCAACCCCGTGATTCTGGAACCTATCATGTCGACAGAAGTTGTTACTCCTGAAGAATATGTTGGCGACGTTATTGGCGATTTTAACAGAAGAAGAGGCAGAGTGGAAGGTATGGAATCGAAAGCAGGCGCAAGAGTCATTAAAGCAAAAGTACCTCTGGCCGAAAAATTCGGTTATGTTACAGTACTTCGGACCCTGACCTCGGGAAGAGCAACTTCAACAATGGAGTTCTCACATTATGAAAAGGTACCTGCGGATATATCAAACAGAATTGTAGAAATTACAAAAGGAAAAATTCTTTAAAGAGATGAGTCAAAAAATTCGTATTAAACTGAAATCTTACGATCATAACCTGGTAGATAAGTCTGCCGAGAAGATCGTAAAAGCAGTAAAATCTACTGGTGCAGTGGTTACCGGACCTATTCCGCTTCCAACACACAAAAAGATTTATACAGTGCTTCGTTCCCCGTTTGTAAACAAAAAAGCAAGAGAGCAATTTGAGCTTTCATCTTATAAAAGATTGCTCGACATTTACAGCTCAACACCAAAAACAATCGATGCTCTGATGAAACTTGAGCTCCCAAGCGGAGTAGAAGTAGAAATTAAAGTGTGAAACCAGTAAAGTAATAAAGAGATGCAGGGATTAATTGGTAAAAAGGTAGGAATGACCTCCATTTTTGATGAAAATGGAAAGAATGTTCCATGTACGGTTCTGCAGGCCGGTCCATGTGTTGTTACACAGATTAAAACAGTGGAAAAAGACGGATACTTTGCTGTACAGCTTGGATTCGAAGAAAAAAAGGAAAAGCACACTACTAAAGCCGAAATTGGCCATTTCAAAAAAGTAAATACAACTCCAAAGAGGAAACTCATCGAGTTTACAGGCTTTGTTGATGGTCAGGTTAAAGAAGGTGAAGTACTTACAGCCGAACTTTTCAGACTCGATAACTGGGTTGATGTAAGAGGCTGGTCAAAAGGAAAAGGATTCCAGGGTGTCGTTAAACGTCATGGCTTCAGCGGTGTAGGCGGAACTACTCATGGACAGAGCGACAGACTCAGGCACCCTGGTTCATTAGGAGCATCATCATTCCCCTCAAGAGTATTGCCTGGCATGAGAATGGCAGGCCGTACAGGAGGAAATAAAGTGATGTCACAAAGCTTGAAAGTTGTAAAGCTTATGGCCGAGAGTGATATAATTATTGTTAAAGGATCAATCCCCGGTCCAAAAGGTGGTTACGTAATAATTACAAAATAATGGAATTAGCGATTCTTAATACTAGTGGTAAGGAAACCGGAAGAAAAGTTAACCTTAACGATTCAATTTTCGGTATTGAACCTAACGACCATGCCATTTATCTGGATACAAAACAGTACTTAGCCAATCAAAGGCAGGGTACCCATAGCTCTAAAGATCGTGGCGAGGTAGCTGGTAGTACCAGGAAGATTAAAAGGCAAAAAGGAACCGGAACTGCACGTGCAGGAAACATTAGGAACCCTCTCTACAGAGGTGGTGGACGTATGTTTGGACCAAAACCAAGGTTCTACGGCTTCAAACTTAATAAGAAAGTAAAACAATTAGCCAGAAAATCAGCACTTTCATATAAAGCTTCAACAAATAATATTATTGTACTGGAAGACTTCTCATTTGAGGCTCCTAAAACAAAGGAAATCATCAAAATGGGAAATAACCTGAATATTTCAAATAAAAAAGCAGTATTTGTTTTACCAGAACAAAATAATAACATATATTTGTCATCCCGAAATGTGTTTGGGGTCGAAGTTGTAATTGCCAGTGAATTAAGTACTTACAAGATTATGAAGGCCTCAACATTGATACTTATGGAGAGTGCAGTTGACGTTTTACAGGCAACATTTGAAAACTAGAAAACTCTGAGTGATGAATATTTTGCTTAAACCGATTGTAACGGAAAAGATGACAAGCCAGGGCGATAAATTTAATCGCTATGGTTTTCTCGTTGCCAGAAACGCGAATAAGTTACAGATAAAAAATGCCGTTGAAGAACTGTACAGTGTTACAGTTGATGCGGTAAATACGATGCGCTATGGCGGGAAAATAAAATCCCGTAATACCAAATCGGGGCTTCTTACAGGAAAAACATCTGCAACGAAGAAAGCTATCGTTACACTTGCAGAAGGAAATAAAATTGATTTCTATAGCAATATTTAATAAAGTATATGGCAGTCAGAAAGATTAAACCTGTAACACCAGGTCAGCGACACAAGATCGCGGGCACTTTTGAAACTCTCACGAGTGCTACGCCGGAGAAATCCTTACTTCGACCGCTTAGAAAATCAGGAGGAAGGAATGTTAACGGCAAAATGACTATGAGATACATCGGAGGCGGTCATAAAAAGATGTACAGAGTTATCGATTTCCAGAGGGAAAAAGATGGAATGCCGGCAACAGTCAAAACAATCGAATACGATCCGAATCGTACTTCGAGAATTGCACTTGTTGTTTATAAAGATGGTGAGAAAAGATATATAGTGGCGCCTACCGGGCTTCAGGTCGGTCAGACTTTAATGTCAGGGAAAGAGGCTATACCGGAAATTGGAAATACTTTGTTCCTTAGTGATATACCAATGGGTACCATCATTCATAACATTGAACTTAAACCGGGTAAAGGTGGTGCAATTGCAAGAAGTGCAGGAACTTATGCGCAGTTGTCTGCCCGCGATGGAAAATATGCAACAATCAAACTTCCTTCCGGAGAAACAAGACTGATCCTGACAACATGCCGTGCAACTATCGGTACAGTCTCTAATCCTGATCATAACCTCGAAAGATCAGGCAAGGCAGGTCGCTCACGCTGGCAAGGACGCCGTCCAAGAGTAAGAGGCGTGGTTATGAACCCTGTCGATCACCCGATGGGTGGTGGCGAAGGTAGAGCTTCCGGCGGACACCCAAGGTCGCGCAAAGGCATTCCTGCAAAAGGTTTCAAGACCAGAGACAAGAAAAAATACTCTGCAAAATTTATTATTGAAAGAAGGAAAAAATAACTGATATATTATGAGTAGATCAATTAAAAAAGGCCCTTTCATTGATTTCAAACTCGGAAAGAGAATTCTTGAAATGAATGACGGACAAAAGAAATCAGTGCTTAAGACATGGTCAAGAAGATCAGTGATCTCACCTGATTTTGTCGGACATACTATAGCAGTTCACAACGGGAACAAGTTTATCCCCGTTTACATTACCGAGAATATGGTTGGGCATAAGTTAGGAGAATTTTCACCTACACGTACTTTCCGGGGTCACTCTGGTAATAAATAAGTAATGTAAACATTGAAAAACATTTAGTAATGGGTGCAAGAAAAAGAAATACAGCTGACCAGAAAAAAGAGGCCACCAGGAACAGATATCAGGCGATCCTCAGAAATTGTCCCACGTCTCCGCGAAAGATGAGACTGGTAACCGATCTGATAAGCGGAATGGAAGTAAACAAAGCACTTGATGTCTTAAGGTTCAGTTCACAGGAGGCATCGCGCAGAATGGAGAAACTTCTCCTCTCCGCAATTGCCAACTGGCAATCGAAGAATGAAGGTGTAAGAGTGGAAGAAAGCAATCTCTTTGTAAAACTGATTCATGTCGACGGGGGCCGTTCATTGAAAAGACTGCAGACAGCACCTCAGGGAAGAGCTTACAGGGTAAGAAAGAGATCAAATCATGTAACTCTTGTGCTTGACAGTAAGATTAAGGAAGTTGAAAAAACATCAAATTAAAATAGATGGGACAAAAAGTAAATCCGATAGGTAACAGATTAGGTATAATTAAAGGATGGGATTCAAACTGGTACGGGGGAAAAGACTTTTCCGGTAAACTGGTTGAAGATTTTAAAATCAGGGAATATCTGAGCGCGAGGCTTGCAAAAGCCAGCATCTCCAAGATAATTATTGAAAGAACACTGAAGCTTGTTACAGTAACAGTTAATACAGCACGTCCGGGTATCATTATTGGTAAAGGCGGACAGGAAGTTGACAAGTTGAAGGAAGAACTCAAGAAAATCACCAAGAAAGAGGTTCAGATTAACATCTTTGAGGTTAAACGCCCCGAACTGGATGCTAACATAGTCGGAAACAATATAGCCCGTCAGTTAGAAGGTAAAATTTCTTTTCGTCGTGCAATAAAAATGTCAATCGCCTCCACTATGCGTATGGGAGCAGAAGGGATAAAAGTAATGATCTCAGGTCGTCTTGGTGGTGCTGAAATGGCAAGAAGCGAAACATACAAAGAGGGTCGTATTCCTCTTCATACTTTTCGTGCTGACATTGATTATGCTTTGGCTGAAGCACATACAAAGGTTGGTCTGATCGGTATTAAAGTATGGATTTGCAACGGAGAAGTTTTCGGTAAGAGAGATCTCAGTCCGAATATCGGTGCCAGAAATGCTAAGAACAAGAGCCTGAAGAGAAAAGCAAAAAGGTAAGACACTTATTAGTAGATAATTATATAACATATTTAAGCAATGTTACAACCGAAAAGGACCAAATTCAGAAGAGCCCAGAAGGGAAGAATGAAAGGTAATGCACAAAGAGGCAACCAGCTGGCATTCGGGTCATTTGGTATCAAAGCACTTCAAGAGAGCTGGATCACCGGAAGGCAGATCGAAGCAGCTCGCCAGGCCGTGACACGTCATATGAAACGTGAAGGTCAATTATGGATACGGATTTTTCCCGATAAACCTATTACAAAGAAACCTGCAGAGGTACGTATGGGAAAAGGAAAAGGAGCACCCGAAGGTTTTGTTGTACCGGTAACTCCAGGCAGGATTCTGCTTGAAGCTGAAGGAGTACCTTATGAAGTTGCAAAAGAAGCTCTCCGTCTGGGAGCTCAGAAACTTCCAATAACAACAAAATTTATTGTAAGACGCGATTACGTACAGGAATAAAACTTTGACATAAATGAAAACTTCAGAAATAAAAGAATTAAGCACCTCAGATATTCTCGAGAGAATCGACACGGAGAGGACAATGCTCGTTCGTATGAAGCTTAACCATGCAATCACTCCTCTCGATAACCCGCTTAAGGTTAAAGAAGTGAAACTTACGATTGCGCGTCTGCTAACCGAATTGCGTACGAGAGAGTTGAATATGAAATCAGATAGATAGATCAGCAATGGAAAGGAATCTTAGAAAAGAACGTATAGGTGTTGTTGTCAGTACTAAAATGGACAAATCCATCGTAGTTGCCGTTAAAAGGAAAGTGAAGCACCCAATCTATGGCAAGTTTATTAACAGAACAAAAAAGCTGATGGCGCACGATGAAGAAAATTCATGCAATATTGGCGATACTGTACGTATATCGGAGACCAGGCCTCTGAGCAAAAACAAAACCTGGAGATTAATAGAAATAATCGAAAGAGCTAAGTAATCATGGTACAACAGGAAAGCAGATTAACCGTAGCCGATAACTCAGGAGCCAAAGTAGTATTATGCATCAGGGTTCTCGGTGGTAGCAAAAAAAGATATGCTACCGTAGGTGATAAAATAGTTGTGAGTGTGAAATCCGCACTTCCTTCAGGTGAAGCAAAAAAAGGTACAGTAAGCAAAGCAGTTGTCGTCAGAACAAAAAAAGAGATCCGTCGTGCCGATGGTTCTTATATAAGATTTGACGATAACGCAGTTGTTCTGCTTAACAATGTGAACGAAGTACGTGGTACGCGTATCTTCGGCCCGGTTGCCAGGGAACTTCGCGACAAGTACATGAAGATTGTTTCATTAGCGCCTGAAGTGTTGTAATTTATTTATATATACAACTATGCAGAAGAAATTACATTTTAAAAAGGGAGATACGGTTATGGTAATAACCGGTGAATCAAAAGGCCAGAAAGGCCGTGTTCTTGAAGTTGACAGAGATAAATACAGAGCTATTGTTGAAAGTATAAATTTGGTGTCAAAGCATACCAAACCTAATACCAAAGCTCCACAGGGGGGAATAATTAAGAAAGAAGCTCCGGTACATATCTCAAATCTGATGCTTATCGATCCTTCATCCGGCAAACCTACCCGCGTTGGTAAAAAACTTAATGAAAAAGATAAACTAGTGCGTTATTCAAAAAAATCAGGAGAGGAGATCAAGTAATGTACATAGCTGCGCTAAAAACCAAGTATAAAGACGAGATCGTCCCTGCATTAATGAAGGAATTCGGAT
>JAPLEB010000088.1 GCA_026391555.1 Bacteroidia bacterium
AGCAGCACTGACAGCTACTACCAGCCAGACCAATGTAAACTGCTTTGGTAACACAACCGGAACAGCCACGGCTATCCCTGTAGGAGGCACAGCGCCATACACCTATTCATGGAACAGCACTCCTGTTCAGACTACCATTACAGCAACTGCACTTCCGGCAGGAACGTACACAGTTACAGTAACCGACAGTAAAGGATGTACGAACACAGCAAATGTTACAATAACAGAGCCTCCATCTGCACTGGTTGCAAGCACTACAGCTTCCGATTATATAATTAGTACTTGCACTTCAAGCAACGCAACTCTTATTGCTACAGCTACCGGAGGAGTTGAACTGACAGGCGGTGGTTATTCCTACAATTGGTCACCATCTGCAGGGTTGAACTATACAAACGTCCAGAGTCCGATAGCTAAACCTGCTGTTACGACAACATACACAGTCACTGTAACTGACAGAAACGGATGTACAACTACTTCAAATGTCCTGATTACCGTACAGCCTGCGCTTGCTCTTACCTATACTGCAGTAACTTATGCAGGTGGGTATAATATCACATGCAACGGAGCATCAGACGGATCGATAAATCTTACCATCGCCGGTGGAGAAACTCCGTATGTCATCTCCTGGACTGGCCCATCGGGATATACTTCAGCATTGGAAGACATTTCAGCATTGAAAGCAGGAGTATATACTGTGACTGTCACAGACGCAAACGGATGTGTATCAACTACATCAGTAACATTGTTTGAACCTGCAGTTCTTACTCTTGCCAAAACGGCAGATGTTGTTCTTGCATGTTTTGGAGATGTAACCGCAACAGGCACATTCTCAGTATCGGGAGGAACATCGCCCTATACATTTACCGTCGGATCAAATACTTCAGGTGCAACAATAACTTCACCTTCTGCTACATCAAGAGCATTTACAAATGGCGCCGCAGGTGCTGTTCAGATAGATGTAACTGACGCAAATGGATGCACTGCATCGGCAACAATTACCATTACACAGCCGGCTGTTCTTTTACCTGGTAGTGTAGATGGCGATCAGGAAGTCTGCTATCTTGGAGATCCATCTCTGCTTAATCAGGTTACTACACCTGCCGGAGCAATCGGCGGATATCTCTTACAATGGGAGAAAGCATCAGCTATTGCTGGAGCATACACAGCTATCGGAGGGGCAATAGCTTCAAGCTATGATCCTCCTGCAGGAATAACCGCAACAACATATTACAGACGGAAAGTTACTTCAGGCTCTTGTGCCGCGGTTTACAGCAACATAATAGCTGTTACTGTTAATCCGTTACCAGTTGCTTCTATATCAGGTAATGCAACGATATGTCCATCAACTACAACAAATCTGACAGTCAGTGTAACTATAGGGACTTCTCCGTTTACAGTTGTTTTGAGCAATGGAAGGGTTGTGAATACTTATATCAGCGGAGATACTATATCAGTTCACCCGGCTGTTACAACAACCTACACACTTGTTTCAGTAACTGACAGTAAGGGATGTTCAATATCAGCACCGCACGCTAACCTTACCGGATCGGCAGTGGTAACTACAAAAATTGTTCCTGTAATAATTATACAACCGGTTAATGCAACAGCTTGTGAAGGTGATGTGGCACTCTTTACCGTCAATGCCGGAACTACAACCAATCCGTCATATCAATGGTACGAAGATTCCGGATCAGGTCCGGTATTAATGTCCGGCCAGACTTCAGCAACACTGAATGTGACAGCAGCTACCGCGAAAAATGGATATAAGTACTCAGTAACAGTATCGGGCGATTGCCCTGTTCCTGTGACATCGAATACTGTCACTCTTACCGTTAATGAGCTGCCGGAGATCACAACGCAGCCTGTTGCGGTCACCAAATGCTCGGGTGAAGATGCAGTATTTACTGTTAATGCCGGCGTAACTACCAATCCGGTCTATGCATGGTATGTCAATACCGGATCGGGATGGAGCCTGGCTTCAGGAGCAAGATATTCAGGAACAAATACCAACACCCTTACTGTTGTGGGAGTTCTCGAATCAATGTCGGGATACACCTTCAAGGTAAGAGTAACAGGTACATGCAACCCGTATGTCGAATCAACACCTGTCCTTCTGACAGTTACACGTCAGGCAGAGATCACTTCACAGCCTGTGAGTGTTACTTTATGTGAAGGTGCAATTGCACCATTCGCTGTAAATGCCGGACTCACAACAGGTCCGAGCTATCAGTGGCAGTTGTTAGTTGGCGCAGTATGGCAGGATGTTATCGGTGAAACAAATGCTTCACTTGTTATAAATCCGGCTGTCTCTGCAATGAACAACAACAGTTACAGGGTAATTGTCAGCAGCACATGCGGATCGAGTGTCACCTCAAACATTGTTGACCTTGTTGTCAATGAAATACCTGAGATAATCACTCAGCCTGTTTCAGCAACAAACTGTGAAGGAGTGGTTACCGATTTCATCGTCAATGCAGGTGTCACAACAGCTGCTTCATACAGATGGCAGGTAAGTACAGACAATGGAATAACATGGGCCAATATAAATAACGGGTCAACCTATTCCGGGACTCTCTCTGCTGACCTTAAGATTAACAGTCCTCTGAGGACGATGAACCTGTGGCAGTACAGGGTAATTGTCAGCGGAACTTGTACCCCGGCTGTCACCTCAAATGCAGCAGTTCTTACAGTTAATACAAAACCGGAAATACAGACACAGCCGGTTGATATAACAATATGTGAGAATACCAGTACAAACTTCGAGGTAACAGCACAGGGAACGAACCTTACCTATCAGTGGTTTGTTGATACCGGTTCCGGATCATATTCTGCATTAACTAATGCCGGTGTTTATTCAGGAACTACAACCGACTCTCTCATTCTTACAAATGTTCCAAGCTCATACAACGGGCATAATTACCGTGTTGAAATTACCGGTACATGTACTCCAAAAACAACTTCAGAATCAGTGAGGCTGGGAGTAAGTGTTGTTACTTCTATAACAGTACAACCAAAAGACAGTACTGTATGTGAATTCAACGCGTCAGCCTTCAGTGTAACTGCCGATGGCGCAGGCCTTACATATAAATGGCAGATTAATACCGGAGCCTCATGGACCGATATGACAAATGGCGGAAACTATACAGGTGTTACAACAAATAACCTGCTGGTTTACAACCCGTCGCGTACAATGAGTGGCTATAAGTACAGGGTAATAGTTGGAAGTTCATGCTCGGCTGATATTACATCGTCTGAAGGAATTCTTTCAATCAATACCAGTCCTGCTATAACGGCTCCTCCGATAGAGGTGACAAACTGTCCGGGAGGAACTGTGAACTTCAGCGTCACTGCAGAAGGTACATCACTTAAATATCAGTGGCAGATCAACGCGGGAACGGGATTTACAAATCTTTCAAATAATGCTACCTATTCAGGTGTTACTACGGACATTCTTCAGGTAACCATACCTGCCGGAGCTGAAGGTGAAGGAATGAACGGACACCTTTTCAGGGTTATAGTGAACGGCACATGTGCACCAACGGCTACATCTTCGTATGCACTTCTCAGGGTCAACATGCTGCCTGCAGTTCTTCTCCAGCCAACAAATAAAGAGGTATGTGTTAGTTCATCAGCCACATTTATCACCAATGTATTTGTCGCCGGCCCTGAAACACTTCAGTGGCAGGTTAACACCGGCACTGCATGGGCCGATATTACTGATGTTACGAACTATCAGGGTATGCAGACACAGCAACTTCTTGTTAAGAATATCCCGGCATCATTCAATACTTACAAGTACAGGATGTCAATAACAGGGCCATGCGGTGTGCTCTATACACAGGAGCCTTCCCTTACTGTTAATACACCTCCTCTGTCAGCTATTGCAGCTCAGGATACAGTTCTTGTGTGCGGCGGTATACAGCAGCAGCTTAACGGTAATCCAAGCGGAGGAACAGGCATATTTACCATTCACAGGTGGCTTGGCGACATTGGTCCTCTGAGCAGGTACGACATAGTGAACCCGGTATTCAACACAGGTGCAGCGGGAAACTACAACCTGTACTATTCTGTAACGGATACGAAAGGATGTATTGGAGGAGATACTGTTGTAATAAAGATTGAGAGACCGGCAGCAATGTTCAGTACAAATACAACAGCAGGTTGCCCGCCGGTAACTGTAAACATTACAAACAATTCAACAGGTTATCAGTCGCTTATCTGGGACTTTGGTGATGGAACAACTTCTACGGTAACAAGTCCGTCTCAGACATACACAAATGCCACAGCCTCACTGAAGTATTATGATATTAAGCTGAAGGTTACTTCAACCAATGGGTGCAGGGATAGTATGAATATGGGTATTACGGTTTATCCTGAAATTGATGCTACCTTCACTGCAAGTACAAATATTATATGCAACGGTAACCCGATCGTTTTCACCTCAAAATCCGGAGCAAGTAAATACTTCTGGGATTACGGTGATGGGGTTACAGGCTATGGAACAAACATTGCTACGCATATTTATACCAACTTCACAACAGCGCCGGTGGTTCATACTGTCAGGATGACTGCGACCTCGTTCTACAACTGTACCGATGTGAAAACAATCAGCATTACAGTAATGCCGGTACCGTTACCACAGTTCAGTGCAGTACCGCCCACACAGGTTTACAATGCAGATGGCAACCCGGTATCATTTACAAATGAAACTAATGCCGGTACATGGGACTACCTGTGGACGTTTGGTGACGGAGCTGTCTCCGCGGTTCAGAACCCTTCGCATACCTATACCGACCTTGGCGAATATACCGTAACACTGGTTGTAAAAAATGCTAATTGTTCCGACAGTATTAAACGCAAGGTTAGTGTAACACCACAAGCGCCGGTAGCGGACTTTGATCCAATACAATCTGGTTGCGAGCCGTTGTCAATTATTATTAACAACATATCGTTGCATACGGAAACACCGGGTACTACCTTCAGGTGGGACTTTGGTGACGGAAGCACTTCTTCAGCCGAAAATCCGACTTATACCTGGTTTGATCCGGGTTCTTATCGTGTTGAGTTAACAGTGACTGGTCCGGGAGGGACATCGGTTAAGTCGCAGGTAGTGAATTCATATCCTTCGCCGAAGGCGTACTTTGAGGTCACGCCAACCTTTATCTTTGTTAATGATGAGAAGGTAAGAGGATTCAATCTCAGTGAGGATGCCGATTCCTATCTATGGGAGTTTGGTGATGGAGATACATCCAAGGTGAAGGAGCCGTTCCATAGATATATGGATGCAGGAACCTTTGACATTACCCTGTGGGCTTATTCGAATAATGGTTGCAGTGATAAGTATATCCTGTCGCCCGGGGTAACTGTTGAGCCGGCTGGAGAAATCAGGTTCTCGACAGTCTTTACACCTAATTTATCCGGTGCAATAGATCGTACTGATCTTCCGGCTGGAGGCACTGAGGTTGACCAGTTCTTTTTCCCGCCGATCAGGGAGAAGGTGCTCAACTACAAACTTCAGATTTTCAACAGGCTGGGGGTATTGATTTTTGAAAGCCATGATATCAATTACCCATGGAACGGTTATTATAAAGGGAAGCTTTGCACGCAGGGAGTCTATATATGGTATGTTGAAGGTAAGTATGCTAATGGCATGCCATTCAAGAAGGTAGGAGATGTGACCCTTCTTCACTAAGAATAATTACACTTAAGAAGTGAAGCCCGTCTGATCCACGGGCTTTTCTTTTGGTATGGGGTATGGGGAATGGGGGAATTTTAAAAACCTTGAGGTTTGGAATGAAGCCAAAGAATTGGCTGTTTATACCTATAAAATTACCGGTTCCGGATTGATTTCTAAGGATTTTGGTCTGAGAGATCAAATGAGAACCTGTTTTGTGCGAAAGACACCCAAATTTAAGATTGAAGAATCAAATCAAAAATCTTTTTAGGAATGGGATTATTTTGCGATTTGCTTGAGGTAATTTTACTATGAGATAATGAGATCCCTCGCTTGCGCTCGGGATGACAATTCGTTTATGGTCAAGAGGTTAGCGGTGAGGATTTGCCCGGGCAAATCCTCACCGCTAACCTTCTATCCTCTCCAAGGAGGTGTCATCCCGAACGAAGTGAGGGATCTCATCTAGTTTATAATGTGCATTTTACAAAATACTGTCATTCCGAACGAAGTGAGGAATCTCATTCTTCAAACAAGCAGAATTGCTAATATTTTTTACTTTTATAAGTAATAGATAAATCGGAATAATAGCAAGATATGGTAATAAGAATGTATTATGTCTATATTATGACCAATGCATACAATAAAGTCCTTTATACTGGTGTAACAAATAATTTAGAAAGAAGGTGTTACGAGCATAAACACAAAATAGTTAAAGGATTCTTCCCCGCACCGCGTACCCCGCACCGCAAACCTGTAAAATTGCAGGAGTAGTGTGGTATATAATATATGGTATACTTGTTCCTGCAATTTTATTAGGGGTAGTAAAAAAAATTCACTATATTATAACATCTGATTGAAATATTTCTTATATTTGATTCGCTGCATAAAAAAATTGAATAAAAATATTTAAGCGCCTGACAACCTTAGAGTGCCTGGAGCGCCTAAAGTACCTGGAGTACTTAGAGTGTCTTGAGTATTTGGAGTTTTGAGTGTTTAAGTGCTAAAAGTTATTGGTGTGGACTATGGAAATAATTCCCTTTTCTGTATCAAAATATTGCCTGGAGACTTATCTCGTTAAAATCTCAACCAGAAGCAGGATTATATATTGGATAATTATCGGGATAATCGTTTTTGGAATTGCAATTCTCCCATTCATCTATGTTGATGTTTCTGTACAGGCAAGAGGATTCTTTCAATCTGACATTGAAAAACAGATCATTTATACACCTTTTCAGGGGAAAGTTGTCTTTACATCGTTCCGTAACGGCGATCGGGTAACTAAAGGCGATACACTCCTTGTAATAGATTCTGAAACTATCAGGGCTCAGCAAGCTGCCCTGATGCATCGGATAGCTGAAAATGATGCATCTGTCAGCGATCTGGAGAAATTGACGGAAATTGATCCTTTAGAAAATCAACTTGCTCTTGCCGGGCTATTTACACAAAGATATAAAGCTGAATTTGCAAATCTAAGGAACCAGCAAATCATCCAGTTTCAAAAATACCAGAAGAAAAAAACGGAACATGAACGGAATGAACTTCTTTATAAGCAGGAGATCATCCCGGAGATTGATTACGAAAACAGTCTTTTTGTGCTTAACTCTGAGAAAGACAATCTGAATCAAATAGTTTTGTATCAGAAGTCTTTATGGCAAAGCGATTTAGCCACGCGAAGGAATGAAGCAGTTAAGCTTCTTGCTGATTTTGAGCAATGTACCGAGGAGCTGAGTAACAGGATAGTGCTGGCGCCAACCGGTGGGGAGATAATTCAAAGTTCTGATATTCAGACCGGAAGCATTGTAAGTCCCGGACAAAAAATTACTGAGATATCTCCCGACGGTGAGCTGGTGGCCACCTGCTTTGTTAAACCTGCTGATATCGGGCTGATCCACGAAAAGCAGCAAGTCAGAATTCAGGTAGATGCATTTAATTACAATGAATGGGGTATGCTCGATGCTAATATTATTGATATTTCAGACGATATGATTGTTGAAAATGGTTCAACAGCTTACTTCCGGATTAAATGCAGACCTGGTCAAACATCCCTTTCATTAAAGAATGGTCATACGGCATCTGTTAAAAAAGGGATGAGTCTTAATGCAAGGATTGTTGTAATACGTCGTAGTCTTTTTAATCTTTTATTTGATAAGGCAGATAAATGGTTTAATCCTTATACATACACAAAGGGATAGAAAGTTTATGTCAATAAAAGTAAAACAGAGGGATATAACAGATTGCGGGGCTGCCTGCCTTGCCTCTGTTGCAGCGCATTATAATCTGACTCTGCCTGTCGCCCGTATAAGGCAGCTTGCAGGCACCGATAAGAAAGGAACCAATGTTTTAGGACTTGTGGAGGCTGCGGGTAAAATGGGATTTCTTGCCAAGGGAGTAAGGGGCGAATGGGACAGCTTATTTAAAATTCCTAAACCGGCTATCGCCCATGTTATTGTAAAAGAGGTACTTCATCACTATGTTGTACTAACTAAAACGACAAACAGGTACATTGAAATTATGGACCCTGCCGATGGAGACCTTCACAAGATTCCGTATGAAGAGTTCAAAAAACAATGGACAGGCATCCTGGTTCTTATTGCCCCGGGAGAAAAATTTACTGTCGGAAATGAAAAGATTTCAACTCCGGTACGCTTCTGGCAATTAATAAAACCCAATCGCGGAATTCTTTTACAATCACTTATTGGCGCATTGGTATTCTCTGTGATGGGTCTTTCAATGTCAGTATATGTCGGCAAACTGGTTGATAATGTGTTACCCGGAGCCAACATGAGTCTTCTCAACCTGCTTGGTTTTGCAATGGTTATAATAATCCTCCTGAGATTATTGCTGAGCTTTTTCCAGAACATTTTTATTCTTAAAACAGGACAAAAAGTTGATGCAACACTTATCCTTGGTTACTACCAGCATCTTCTAAAACTGCCGCAAACCTTTTTTGATAATATGAGGACCGGAGAGATAATATCAAGAATTGGTGATGCAGTTAAAATAAGAGTTTTTGTAAATGAAGTATCCATTAACCTTATTCTCAATATCTTCATTCTTATAGTTTCGTTTTCCATTATGTTTATCTTCTTCTGGAAACTTGCACTGATAATGTTGATTGTGGTCCCTCTCTACGCGTTTATTTATTACATCTCGAACAGGTTGAACAAGAAGGTACAACGAACGGTTATGGAGCGGGCTGCTGATCTGGAGGCACACCTGGTGGAATCTCTCAATTCAGCAGGAACAATTAAAAGATTTGGTCTGGAAGATTTTTCCAACCTGAAAACCGAGACAAGATTTGTCAGCCTTCTTGAAATTATTTATAAATCAGGACTAAACGGCATTTTTTCATCCAGCTCAACAAGTCTCATATCTCAACTTATAACAATTCTCGTGTTATGGATTGGAGCCGGGTATGCAATTGGTTCACAGATTACCCCCGGGGAGTTGCTCTCATTTTATTCGGTTGTCGGGTATTTTACAGGGCCCGTTACCGGCATTATAGGGTTTAACCGCACATTACAGGATGCAAAGATTGCTGCTGACAGGCTATTTGAGATATTTGATCTCGATACAGAAGATGAAGCAAATAAGGTTGAATTGAAACCAGAAATGGTAAATGATATTCATTTCGAAAATGTTAAGTTCCGGTATGGTACAAGAGTTGATGTTTTCGATGCTCTCAATCTTATTATAAAAAAGGGTGATATAACCGCTGTTGTGGGAGAGAGCGGTTCCGGAAAAACAACACTGATTTCTTTGCTTCAGAATCTTTATCCGCTACAGTCGGGACATATCCGTATCGGTAGTTATGATCTAAGGCACCTTACCAATAAATCTCTCAGGAAGGTAGTTTCTGTTGTTCCGCAAAGAATAGATCTGTTTGCAGGAAATGTGGTGGATAACATTGCTGTTGGTGAATTTAATCCTGATATGGCAAGGGTGATTAAAGTGTGCGATAAGCTGGGCATGACCAAATTTATTGAACAGTTGCCACATGGATATAATACTTTTCTGGGAGAAAACGGAGCCACCCTTTCAGGAGGCCAGCAGCAGCGTATTGCAATTGCGAGGGCGCTTTATCGCGACCCTGAGATTCTTATCCTTGATGAAGCCACCTCTTCGCTCGACTCATTGGCCGAAACATTTGTGCAAAGCACGTTGAGGTTACTGCGTGAGGAATCTAAAACAGTCATTGTTATTGCCCACCGGCTATCAACAATTTATCTGGCCCAAAGGATCATCGTGCTTGACAAAGGAGAGGTTGTACAGGAAGGAACCTTTGCAGAATTGTCGGTCATTGACGGACATTTTCGCAGGATGTGGATGCACCAGACTATTGAAATTAAAGAAACTATAAAAATATAAATACAAGATACCATGAAAGTATTTGAATATCTCGATCGCATTAGTATGATGCACAAGCTTGTTTCGAGGCAAAGGACAGGAACACCTGAAGAGTTTGCAGGGCAGCTTGGTGTTAGTCGCACCAGTCTATACGAACTTATTGATGAGTTAAGATCGCGGGGAGCGCCCATTGCATATTCAAAATCGGCAAAAACATTTTTCTACAGCCTGCCTTATGATATTGCTGTAACATGCTCGCTACGCCCCCTGACCTGTAACGAAGAGAAAGAAAATACCGGGGGGATAAATATTTTCTCCAAAATCCTTTTTTTCCGGACGCTGCTCTCCGACCTTAGTATGGTAATGCATTACCATGCTAAACCCCCGGGCATGTGAAATAAATGGGAGATGTTTTTAAAAATAAATGAAAATAGTTTAATCTGCAAAAGAATAGAGATCCGGACAAATTATTCAAAACAGATTAATTATTTTTACAAACTTAAATTATGTCTAACATGAAAAATTTAGATTTGAATTTAATGGGAGTTCAGGAAATGAACGCTTTAGAAATGAATGAAACCGATGGTGGATGCATCCTGCT
>JAPLEB010000026.1 GCA_026391555.1 Bacteroidia bacterium
GTAAGGGCAGGCTGCAAAACACCATTCGGGCAGGCGCTGATGCACAACGAACAAGCAGTGCAATCTTTATTAAAATCTTCAATAGTTACTCCGCCAGGAGGACAAACCGGATAAGTTTTGTTTTCTTTAACGGTTGAGTCTTTCTTCGGAATTGGAACTTTTTTCTCCTGCCCGTTTGTAGTTTTCGATAACCCAAACAGAAACAGAATAGATCCGGCAATAATCTTCCGTTTACTCTCATCAGTTACATGATCCTTCTTTTTTATTTTCACAATGCCATATGAAAGGGCTTTATCCTGGCAGGCATTTATACAATTAAAACAGTCAACACACCGGGTAACATCAATATCGTGTTTAAGAAAGTCGATGCAGGAAGATTTACATCTTAAAGAGCATCTGCCACACCTGGTACATGCCTTTTCGTCAAAATTTATTCTTAGAAATGATACTTTAGACAAGAGGCCTAATAATGTTCCGACCGGGCATATCATATTACAGTAGAGTCGACCTTTTGTAAATGAAAGTGTGCCTACGAGAATAAAAAATGCAGCAGGAATGGAATATGCAATCAAAGAAAATCCCTTAACAGGAATATTACTAAGCGTATAGATATCAAATTTGCTAAATATTCCAGCCAGAAAATTATTTATCACAAGAACTGCCGGTTTAGCAAAATAGGCCATAAATCTGCCAAATATACTATAAGGGTCAAGCAGGGTAATCATATATATACCCCAGATTGAAGTAACTATAAGGGTTATAGCCAGAAGAGAGTACCTAAATATGGTAAATGGCCTTTTAAATCCATACCTTCTGAATCTCTTCTTAAAACGTCCGCCTATCCTGCTGAACAGATCCTGCCCTATACCAAGCGGACATAAGAAAGAACAGTATGAACGGCCGGTCAGAACCGTAAGCACAAGAACAGTCAGAAAACCTCCGGCTGCCAATGTTCCAAGATTAAAAAACTTAATAACAGATGGTACAAACTGAAAAAATAATACTGTGTTGATGTAGTCAGGAGGAATTATATACCTGAAGTCAACAAAGACCAGAAAAAAACAAATAAAAACAAGTGTAGAGAATACGATTCGGATTCTTCTCAGCAAAGGTGATGTCATCTATAATTACATTTTAATTCTTTTAATATTCAGAGAATCCAGGCTCATGTTCCCCAGTCCCATTTTATGCGCAATCGGAATATACTCAATCTTTTCGACAACAACACCCAGCATTTTTGCTGCAGCAGCATCTCCGGCTACCCAGTCTGTAGTAAGTATCTGCGACTTCATTGAAACAACATCTTCTTTTGAAACTCCCTGAGGACCATGTTTAACCATAACATTGTAACAATCAATGACATTAAGAGCCGGTTTCTTCTCGTACAATGCATAGTCAGCAATACACTGGTTCAGATTATTTGAATGCCAGTAACCCCTGTCCCATACCAGACCCATAGTGTTTTTAAGACAACAGGACATTCGTGTTGAGTTGTGATCTTTAAGAACCGGAACATTGATAAAAACATCCGTCTCTAACAGAAGCTGATGTACCTTGGCACTTTGTAGTTTAATACCTCCCGGAATTTCAATCTGCTGATAATAGCTTTCCGAGTTGCCGGGAACTACTTTTGCACCTGCTGCTTTTGCAGCCTTCTCAATTCCGGAGTTTTTATAACAATTTACCCAATTATCCAGGGTGTGGTCAAATACATAAACCTCTTTGGCACCTGCCTTAAAACAGTGTTCAATGATTCTTTTTACAAGCAGGGGATTTGTATTTGCTGCAAGATCAGGAATTACATCCCATCCAATATTAGGCTTGATCAGCACTTTCTGTCCTTTCTGAACAAAAGTACCCATCCCTCCCAACTCCTGTATCCCCAGGTCGAACATTGCATCAGGATTACCTCCCATGACAGCAACCATATCGTACTTTGCAGATGAAGGTACAGAGGTCCAGAGTTTTTCATATCCCCCCAGGCTTAAGGCTGCTCCGGCCGCCATACCTGCACCAACTGATGTCTTAAAAAAGTCGCGTCTCTTCATTGCCTTAATTACCTCGCTAATTCAGATGATTAATGGATAAGTGTCAAAAATACATTTTTTTTTTACTATTCCATGAAGATTGTAAATAGTATATTAGCAACGGGAAATATGGTTTTAAAAGTTTTTTAGAATTATTTTAACATTCTTATGTTTTATTTGTTCTAATTAAACATAATATAATTACCGTTAGAGTATGAAAATTATAAGTTACGATTGTTTTTCAGGTATAAGTGGAGATATGAATCTGGGTGCCATGATAGACCTTGGGATTGACAAGTCATATCTTATTAATGAACTCCATAAACTTAATCTTAAAGGATGGGAACTTATTGTGCAGAAAGACCAGAGACACGGAATTACCGGCACAAAAGTTACGGTTAAGCAGACAAGGCACGAGCATGCACACAGATACCTTTCAGATATTGAAAAGATAATAAATGATTCAAGCCTGGACGATAAGACAAAGGAATTAAGCAGAAAAATATTCATGAAGATCGCGACAGCTGAAGCATCCGTGCATGGTATATCTATTGAAAAGGTTCATTTTCATGAAGTCGGAGCAGTAGATTCGATTGTCGATGTCGTGGGGGCAGCAATATGTTTTAATGCTTTGAAGGTTGATGGGGTACATGTATCACCGGTAGAACTCGGAAGTGGTTTTGTGAATTGCGATCATGGAAAACTTCCCGTTCCTGCACCTGCAACTGCAGAAATAATTAAAGACATTCCTGTTAAAAAAGGAGGTGTTGACTTTGAAGCCACAACACCAACAGGAGCTGCAATATTAGCCGCTCTTGGAACAGACTTTAGCGCTGATAGGCCTTTAAAAATTGAAAAAACAGCTTATGGGGTCGGACAAAAAGATCATCCCGATGTTCCAAACCTCCTGAGAGTATTCCTTGGAGAGACAATAGCAGGTTCAGAATCAGGACATGATTCGCTTCACCTTGAATGTAACATTGATGATATGAATCCGGAGTTTGTTGAATATATATCCGACAGGCTCTTTAAGGCCGGGGCCTCTGATGTTTTCTTTTCAAATATTATAATGAAGAAAGGCAGACCCGGTATTGTCCTTAATGTTATTTGCGAAACAGAATTAGCTGATAGTGTTAAAACCATTATTTTTACCGAATCAACTTCACTGGGAATCAGGACATTCCCTTTCAGAAAAGATACTCTGGTAAGAAAATTTGAAACTATTCAGACCATTTATGGAGATGTAACCGTTAAACGATCATTTTATAAAGAGAAAGAGGTCTCATGCAAGCCTGAATATGAAGAATGTAAAAAAATAGCTACAGAAAAAGGAATTCCTGTTAAAGAGGTGTATAATAATATTATGGCTATGTTAGTTCATAAGTAGGAAGGCGACAGGCGACAGGCGACAGGAAATAAGTAAAAATTAAAAGACAGAAATGACAGATATTAAATCGCTAAAACTTAATTCGATACTGAAGGAACTCAGTTCATTTGCTATTGCTTTTTCAGGAGGAGTTGATAGCTCTTTCCTTTTACACAGGGCTCATACAGTGATTAAGTCAGGTATAATTGCGGTTACTATAAGAACACCATATATTCCATCCCGCGAAATAGATGAAGCCATTGAATTTACAAAAGCCTGTGACATTAAACACAAAATTCTGGATATTGCTTTTCCGGATATGATAAGAACCAATCCTATCGAAAGATGTTACCTGTGCAAAAAAACACTATTCACTGAATTATTGGCCTTTGCAAAGGAAAACCATTATAAATATATTATAGATGGTACAAATGCAGATGATTCAGGAGAATTCAGACCCGGGATAAAAGCTTTGAAGGAAATGGGCATCAGAAGTCCTCTTCTGGAGTCAGGTCTCACAAAGAAAGATATAAGGGAATTATCGAGAAATGAAGGCTTGGACATCTGGAATAAACCTGCCATGGCTTGCTTACTTACCAGAATTCCATACGATACTGAGGTAAAGGAAGGAATGCTCAGAATGATAGAGCAGGCTGAAAATGTACTGTTTGAGAGTGGTTATCCGGGTACAAGAGTCCGAATACACGGGGATGTTGCAAGAATTGAATGTTTGCCCGGGTATATCGAAAAAATCATTCATAATCCTGACAGAGAACATATTATAACCAATCTGAAAAAAATAGGATTCAGATATGTATCTTTGGACCTTGAAGGTTACAGGACAGGAAGTTCAAACCCTGAAAAGAAAGAATTATGAACGTAAAGGAAGTTGAAAAACTGCTGAAAGAGGTCAAAAACGGGAAAACAGGTATAAAAGAAGCTCTGGAGGTGCTTAAGAACTTCCCTTATACCGACCTTGGTTTTGCAAGAATTGATCATCACCGCGAAATGCGTACCGGTTACCCTGAGATTATTTACTGTGCAGGTAAAACGACAGAGCAGGTGAAAGAAATTTTCAGGGTGATGTCGGAAAAAGAAAATAATGTTATAGGCACCAGGGCAAATCAGGAGATGTACGATGCAGTAAAGAGTATTTCACCTGATGCTATTTATTATCCTATAGCAAGGATAATCTCCTTTCAAAAGAAAAAACCAAAAGCTCCAAAGACAAGGATAGCAGTAATTACAGCCGGCACCTCTGATATTCCTGTTGCAGAAGAGGCAGCTGTTACAGCTGAACTCCTTGGAAATAATATCCTGAGAATTTATGACGCAGGTGTAGCAGGTATTCACAGACTTGTTGATACGCTGCCTGAAATAAGAAGCTGCAGAGTGGTTATAGTAATAGCAGGGATGGAAGGCGCTCTTGCCAGCGTTGTCGGAGGACTAGTGGACAAGCCGGTAATTGCCGTACCTACAAGCGTTGGTTATGGGGCAAACTTCGGGGGGATTTCCGCTCTCCTCGCCATGCTGACCAGTTGTTCGACAGGTGTTACCGTAGTGAATATTGATAATGGATTCGGGGCCGGTTTCTCTGCAAGTATGATTAACAGAATGAAGTGATTATTTTTGCAATGGCAGGAAAAATACTGGTTTCCACGGCATACTTACCCCCGGTTGAATACTTCTCCATAATTTCACAGGCAGATGAAGTATTAATCGAAAAAGAGGAAAATTACCTGAAACAGACCTACCGGAACAGATGTTATATTCTTTCAGCATCTGGTCCTCAGCTTCTGTCCGTACCGGTTTATCTGGGCAGCCTGCATAAAACCCCGGTAAAAGATATCAGGATAGATTACTCCAAGAGGTGGCAACAGGTTCACATAAGGGCAATGACTGCATCTTATAACTCATCACCCTGGTTCGAGTATTATTTTGAAAATATTGAAAAAATAATTTCAAGAAATCATGAATTTCTTCTTGACCTGAACATGGAGCTAATTGAGTCCGTTCTTGCAATACTTAAAATAAAAAAAACAATTTCCTATACAGCTAATTTTGAACCTGTCGGGGATATGGAAAATGATTTCAGATACAAAATTACCACTAAGAAAGAATCTCATTTTGCAGTTAAGGAATACCTTCAGGTTTTTAATCAGGATAAAAGTTTTATACCGGGGCTGAGTATTATTGATCTTGTTTTTAATATGGGGCCCGATGCTGTTGATTACCTTTAAAAGGCGTAAGGCGGCGGGCGACAGGCAACAGGAAAATACTAAGCCACTAGCCAATCACCTCTTACCTTGGACAGTCAGGTAAAAAACAAAGAGGCTATTTCAGGAGAGACAGCCTCTTAACATGGAAGTCATCAAAATATTAATAGCCAAACTTATAACCTAAAGTAACTGTAAACAGGTTCTTTACAGTGCTTAAATTAACTATTGAAGGATCAAAACTGCTATCCAGAGGATAAAGAACATTTACCTGTGAATACTTGTAATTGGTGTACGCAAAGTCTATAGAGACGTTTTGTTCCCTGAACCCAGCACCAAAAGAGATTGAGCTGTAATCCATGTTAGCATTGTCCTCACCGGGCTGAAATGCTTTACCGTAATAGCCATAACCGGTTCTCAGATACAATTTATTGAATCTGAATTCCCCTCCGAGACGAATGTTGCCGGCGGATTTCAGACTGTTCTTTATATTCAGATTCTTTTCACTGTAATCATAATCATCTCCTGTTTCGGAGAATTTGGCGATACTATAATCAACAAATTCGTAATCAGCACTTAACAGAGCAAACTTCTTTATCTGGACAGCAACTCCAGCCAATGCTCTGAAGGGAGTAGTCAGAGCATAATTGTACCTTACCGGGTCATTCGTCGACTCATATTTGCTGCCATCGCTGAATTTTGAAGTTATATTATCATATACGTACTCATCTATCTTATAGAATGTTGGTGAATGAAATGCAAGACCAATACGGAGAGTCTCGATGGGCTTGATTATTGCACCGATCTTGAGCGAATAACCGGTTCCTGTATTTTCAAAATGATCGGTGTACGTAAAATTTTCGAATTTTGAAGCGAGGGCCAGGTCGGTCGATTCGAGGTGTTCATAATGGCTGGTAAATTTGAGCTTGCTGATCCCCAGAGTAGCTCCGAAAAAGATCTTATTTGAATAATTACCACCGATAGAAATAGCATGTTCTCCGGTAAACCCCTCATACGAAACAAGGCGTCTAATGGTCTGACCATACACCGATGGAGGATTGTCTCCATAATTTGAAAAAACAGTTCCATAATTAAAATTTGAACCTGAGAGTGTATCAATAAGCCATGTATTATTTGCTAAATAGGCGAAATAAGCATTATCACGAAGTTCATCCTTATACCAGCCATTAGCATCTTTCACCCAGGAATCTGCCATTGAACTTGTTGTCCCCGTCCCCTGAATCCTAATACTTTGATTCAGGTTATTTGTTTTATTAAATGAATATCCAAAATTCAGAGTAATAAGTCCTGTTTCTGTGTTGTTCGAAATGATATTACTGACAATACCTGCCTGATTAAGATTAAAATTATAAAGATAATCAGATGTAATTCCATTGAATCCTGCTGCTGTATTAATATGGAATAACTGCGGAGTGATAGTCATTTCAGATGATCTGAAAACGCCCAGACCTGCGGGGTTCTGGCTCAATGAAGACAAATCTGCCCCGAGAGCTGTGAATGCACCACCCATCGACATAAACCTGGCAGTTCCGCCATAAAATACCTGGGAATACCTCAATGCATCATCAACATTCTGGGCAATAATCCCATTAAACACAAATACTACTGCAAATATTATTAAACTAATTTTTTTCATATAGATTTCATTTTTTGTAAAACTATTCCTGCACTCCGCTAATAGAATGAACTATTAATAAAGTTAATATCGTAATAAACTATCTCCTGCCCGATGAAGAACGAGATGATGAACCAGATGAAGAACTTGATGAAGAACCGGATGATGATGATCCTGATGAATAGGAACTTCTTGATTCAGAACCGGATGATCCGCTGCTATAAGAGGAGGAAGATCTGCTGCCTGAAGATGAGTTGTTGTAGGAACCCGATGAATATCCCGAACTGCTTTCTGCACTTCTTCGTGTTGGAACGGAATATTGTACCGAATTGTTGGAAGGCAAAACAGCTCTTCTCTCCACACTGATAACTGAAGAATTGCTTTTTACACTATTATCCGTATTCAGGGAAGAGTTCTGATTAGAAGGAGTTCGTACAGCATCGGCATTATTATAGACCCTGCTGTTATTATCAGAACCACTGTTACGGGTGACACCGGAAGTAGCTCCATCAGAAACTCTGCTATTATTATATGATGGTCTGGTGCTCATCCGTGGGTTGCTATAGCTTGGAGTATAGGTTCTGTTAACACTGTTATATTCAGGTTTTACATTTGTCGAACTTCTTTGGGTTACTGTATTGGTACGCATATTCTCTCCTTTAACAGGATCCTGGCTTAATTTTCTGTCTGTCGGGTTTATTGACTGTTGAGGATTGACATTAGATGAAACAGGTCTCCTCTGATCAGCAGAAATTGTCTGAGTTCCGGAAGGAGTTCTTCTGGCAACTCCATAGTTTCCTCCAGTTGAAAGATATGAATCTCTTCTTGAAGAGCCTGAAGCAGTTACATTATTGTTCCACCTGGATGAAAGGGCGCTCGGCCTTTCTCTTCTTCCATAAGGGACGGAATTTTCCCCTTCTTTATAAAGGGTGTAATAACCACCATAATAACCGCCACCATAATAACCGCCTCCATAGCCGCCACCATAATAGCCGCCACCATAATAGTCGCTATAAAGTCCTCCATAACCAAAGTAAGGATTCCAGGAAAATGGATTATAATAATTCTGGAATCCTCCATAACCAAAGCCATATCCGAACGAAGGGTAACCCCAGTCAGAATAGAATGGGTCTCTCCAGTAAGGATCAAAATAATTACCGTAAAATCTTCTTAACCTCCCTGTGTATGAGTAATTATTAGAATAATCATAACCCCCATCGTAATTATTGTTGTTTATAATAATTGCATCATTATTGCCGAGAGCATCAGAATACTGTTCCGAAACAAGGGTATCGGCTGCATAAATGTTATCATAATAGTCCCCAGCCGTTAAAGTTCCCTCCGCAAGCTGTTCATTAACAGACTGTTTTGCATTAATTACCGGTTTATCTGAAGGTAAATAGTAAAGATCATCATACTCAGCTCCGGTATAAAGGTTTGAAGTACAGGAGCCCAGGGTCAGCAGGGCAAGGATTAATATCTGATTAAATACTTTCATTTTTGATTCCCCCATAATTTTCAGATTAACATGCAAATATTATACCAAAGAAACAAATTTCTGAACTAACTTCTTATTATTTAATATAACAACTATTCTAATTTAATAAAATGCAGGTTTTTTGATTATTTTACCTCAGTAATACACATTATTTTAACAGGAACTGACGGACCAGGGTAGGCCATACAGACGGGCGTTGAAGGAAGATTTACAGGTGAATTGTCTATTCTTGCTCCAATTGAATATTTATTTCCGGGAACAGGTCTGAATGCATTCAGACTTTCATCAATGCTTACCGGTTGCAGGTATCTGTTAAAGTAGAAACCAGCTATACCGGTACTAACACTGTCTGCAAGAGCAAACCAGATATTATCGTAAAGCCCCCAGCCACAGATTGCTGCTTTAGCAGTGACAGTGGTGTTACAGATATCACTTTCTTCAAAATAAAAATCAATTTTATCTACATCACAAAATGCTGAATCGCTGGCTGAATACCCGCTATATCCATCAATAGAAACACCTGCTGTTGCAGTACTGCCGAGAAGATCATCAAGAGCGAATGTGAGTACTTCAGTAATATATGCTTCGCAAATGTCTCCCTGAGCGTCATGGATAATAACTAAATTTATTGTCGTGGGATTCGAGTTAGTAACCGTCTCATCCCAAACGATTTCAAAAGCATGCTGAGTGCAACCTCCCGGATAAGAAACGGTTATCTCAACTTTGTCTCCATTTATTACAATATCGCCTAATTCAAATGGATCGCTGGTTCCCGAAGAAGGGTTTGATTTTAGATCTGAATATTCTGATGCACTTCCTTTGAGTTCTATCACAGAAATATTTTCATTTTTTGGATCTGATTTTTCCTTTTTACAGGAAATCAATGTTGTTATCAGAACGATAAATAAGAATGAAAGATTAGTCTTCATGATTATTAAACTTTGGATTCATAAATAATTGATAATAGAATTTGATATTAAGTCCCTGTATTTATTATCTTCTCCTGGTTGATTTTATTTCTGTTGAAGAGGAACTTGATTTGGCAGACTTTGATTCAGCCTTCGCTGAAGTACTTATCCTTTGCGCCGCAGAAGTTCCGGATTTGGAAGATGATGAGGTTCTTGCAGGAGTACTCACTGTTCTGGAAGGACTTGAGTCAGATACCAAAGACACTGATGTTCTTCTTACTACCGGCGATACCTGCTGTTCTACCCTTCTGTTTACCTGAACATTTGAGGGGTTTGTGCTCTTCGTAATATTCCCGGTATTATCATTCACCGGTACCCTGTTAACATCAGTTGTGGAAGAATTAACTGTTGAGACTTCCCTCCTGGATACATTTCCAGAAGATGATTCAGAACCGTAATCGGATCGTCGTCCTGAAGAGTTACCCGAAGAAGAATATTTTGTTGAAGGATTTTTGTAATTGTTAATATCTGTATTGTAAACCGGCCTGTAATCATTATAACCTTGATTGTGCCTGCCCCAGTCGTAATAATCGTTGTGCCATCTGCTCCTTATTCTCACATTAAATAACACTGGTGTGTACCAGTTATTGTAGTAAAAAGGATCATAGCCCATATAATATGAATTTCCGAAATATGGATTGTACCCTCCGTTATTGAATCCGTAATCATAGCGATAAGCCGGGGAGTTGAAGGAATATCCGATTCCGAAACCACCTCCTCCGTAAATGCTTACTCCCCATGAGTAAGGCTGGTAGTTGTACCAATATGTGTCGGTAAAGACAGGAGCATAATAATTGAAGGCTGCATACGACCTGTGGAACCTGTTTATGCGCGATGAAAAGTAAAAGTCATTATTTCTATAGTCTCTAATATCAGCTATCTGAGCCTTTACCGTTGAACCGGTAAGCAAAAGGACCGATAGAATTCCGATGTAGTATTTTGCTTTCATGATAAACCTCCCTTTCTTTTTTGAATAATAACTCAAGTTTTTATTTATTTTTACGCAATCTATTTTCTTTATAATTAATAAACAAATACCGTACCAAAAAAATGGCGAAGTTTTTAACTAACAGGGATGAGAATTATTCACAATGGTATAATGACCTGGTGATCAAGGCCGATCTGGCTGAAAATTCAGCAGTCAGAGGATGTATGGTAATCAAACCTTACGGGTATGCCATTTGGGAAAAAATACAAGCTGAACTCGACAGACTATTTAAAGCGACAGGGCATGTAAACGCGTATTTCCCATTATTTATTCCAAAATCATTCTTCAGTAAAGAGGCGGCACATGTGGAGGGATTTGCAAAAGAATGTGCAGTTGTTACTCATTACCGTCTCAAAAATGATGAGAACGGGAAAGGCATCGTTGTCGATCCCACAGCTAAGCTTGAGGAGGAACTTATTATCCGTCCGACTTCAGAAACCATTATCTGGCACTCTTACAAAAACTGGATCAAATCGTACAGGGATCTGCCTATTCTGATAAATCAGTGGGCAAATGTTGTAAGATGGGAAATGCGTACAAGGCTATTCCTCAGAACTACTGAATTTCTTTGGCAGGAGGGTCATACAGCTCATGCAACACGCGAGGAGGCAATTGAAGAGACTTTAAAGATGATCAATGTATATGCAGGCTTTGCCGAGAATTCAATGGCTCTTCCTGTTATTAAAGGTTATAAGAGTGAAAATGAGCGGTTTGCCGGTGCACTTGATACTTATGCCATAGAAGCTCTTATGCAGGATGGTAAGGCTTTACAGGCCGGTACCAGTCATTTTCTGGGACAAAACTTTGCAAAAGCTTTTGATGTTCAGTTTACTGACAGGACAGGAAAACTTGATTATGTATGGGCCACTTCATGGGGTGTATCCACGAGGCTCATGGGTGCAATAATTATGGGCCATTCCGATAACCACGGACTGGTACTGCCTCCAAAACTTGCTCCTATACAAGTTGTAATAATCCCGATTTATAAAAACATTGAACAACTTGCCACTTTATCTGAGACCGCAAATAAAATCAAGGCAGGACTGGAGGCATTGGGTATATCGGTTAAATATGATGACCGGGATAATAATAAACCGGGATGGAAATTTGCTGATTATGAACTTAAAGGAGTTCCAGTTCGTCTTGCTATCGGGCCACGAGACCTCGAAAACAGTACAATAGAAGTTGCCCGTCGTGATAATCTGACTAAAGAAACTATTCCTATTAATAAAGTAAATGAGCTTATACCAAAGCTCCTGGAAGATATTCAGTCGAATATTTATACTAAAGCTCTGAATTTCAGAAAAGAAAATACCTTTTATGTTGATAAATGGGATGATTTTCTGAAAGTTCTTGATAATCAGGGTGGTTTTATTATGGCTCACTGGGATGGAACGGTGGAGACCGGGGAGAAAATAAAAGAGGAAACAAAAGCTACAATAAGATGCATTCCGTTTGATAGTCCTGAGGAAGAGGGGAAATGCGTGTATTCAGGAAAACCTTCAAAAAGAAGGGTTCTCTTCGCCATATCCTATTAAAAATTACTATTTTAGAAGCTAATTTCTCATCTTAATACAACTCTTATCATGTCCGATCAGAATGAAAAAAAACTGAAAATAATTGGAACCCTTAAAGAGAAATCCACCCTTAAGCAAAAGGTATTTGATAATACTCTTGAATCATTCTGTGTTGTAAAGAGTGTTCTAAAAAATTTATCAAAAGAGGTAAATACAAGTTTAGTTGGGATGGATTCCGGGATAACCAACAATCCTCAAGAAACCTGATGTGCAATATTCCGGCAATATACAGGAGATCAATCAGCCCTTTCTTTATTCTGGCTCTTCTGTTTTATTGTAACAATACATTCTCACAAAGCAGGTCAGGGAAAAACACCATACCAGGAATACCTCCCGCTGAGTTACATCAGATCAGGGACAATTTCTCTGTTTTCAAAAATGATAACAATTCAAAAAATCCATATACCCTTATTCCTCCTGTTGACAGCAGGATAGATAAAAACCTCATGTTCTACGACTCTCTTAAAGTGAAAGCATCGAAGAACTCACTGACCAAAAAGCTATATGACTTAGTAATTGTATCTCCCGACACAATTGACAAAAAACGGATCATAGGGACAAGTGATGCAAATTTTATCAGATATTCAGGCAGGAAGATCAGAAATATTGAAATTAAAAGACTAAATGTCTTCGGAGTAAACATTAATGATCCTGCATCGAATAATCCCAAAAAGATTGAAAATATTTTAAATAAGACGCATTTTAGTACTAATGAGAGTATTATAAGAAAAAACCTTCTCTTTTTGGCTGGTGATACAATTTCTCCATTGACTCTCAGCGACAATGAGAGGATACTAAGACAGCTCTCTTATATTGATGATGCAAGGATCATCGTTGTTCCAGTGCCGGATGATGAAGCTGATATTGTGGTTATTACAAAGGATGTTTATTCATTAGGCGGCTCATATAGCTACAATGGGCTCAAGAAAGGTTCGGTATCTCTTTTTGAAAAGAACGTTTTCGGTATGGGTCATGAATTTGGACTTGAGATGCCTTTTGATGATGAAGAACCGAATTCACCCGGATTTGGAGTTCACTATCTGGTCGATAATATCTGGAAATCTTTCATTAACCTTAACCTGTATTACTTAGATGGACTAGGGGAGAAAACCTATGGATTTAGTGTGAGCCGTAAGCTTGTCAGCGCCATTACAAAATACGCGGGAGGAATCTCTGTCAGACAAATGTACACCACGGAAGATCTTGACACTCTTCCTGTTCCGTCACCTTATAAATACAATTTACAGGATTACTGGCTCTCGAGGTCGTTTCTTATTAATAAGGAATCAGTTTCAAGAATCATAATCGGCGCACGTTATACAAATAATAATGTATTCGACCGGCCATTTATCCTTCCCGATTCCTATTATTACCTTCAGAAGTACAGAATGTACCTCGGTTCGGTTGCCTTTTCAATTCAGAAATACTACAAAACAAATCTAATCTACGGTTATGGTCGTACTGAAGATATCCCATATGGCGGATTATTCAGGGTTACCACTGGAAGAGAGTTTAATGAATTTAATGAATTCAAGAAAAGAACATACCTTGGAGCTGAAATTGCATTAGGTAAATCAAGTAAAAGTCTTGGTTACTTCTACACTTCAGCGGGACTTGCCACTTTTTTAAATGGGATCCAGGCTAAACAGGGACTTTTATCCTTAAACATTAAATATTTTTCCAACCTTTTAACTGTGGGAAATAATATGATACGCAACTTTGTTTATATTGATTATACCAGAGGTTTTGACAGGAATACAGATGAATTCCTGTCCTTTAACAACGATAATGGTTTTTCGGGCTTTAAGAATGACTCAATAAGCGGTACCCAAAGATTATCTGTCAGTCTTGAATCGGTGTTATTCAGCCCTGTTAATTTATATGGTTTCCGATTTGCATTTTTCGGTTTTACCGATTTCTCTTTTCTTTCGGGTACAAGTGAGATATTAGGAAATGGTTATTCACTTTCAGGTATTGGACTTGGCATCAGGATAAGAAACGATAACATGGTGTTCAATACATTTCAGTTGAGGTTTGGGTTTTTCCCAAATCCACCCATATATTCAAAAATTAACCACCTGACAGTATCGGGAGAGCAACTTCTCAGACCAGATAATTTTGATTCCGGCCCCCCTTCAGTTATTCCGTACAGGTAATGAACAAAACTATCATAGAATATGCTTAATGAGTTCAAAAAATTTATTTCTGAAAACAACCTGGTAAAACCGGGCGACAAAATCTTACTTGCAGTCAGCGGGGGCATCGATTCAATGGCCATGACTCATCTTTTCCACAAATCAGGCAACGAAATAGGAATAGCGCATTGCAACTTCACTTTGCGTGCCAGTGAATCTGATAAGGATGAGGAGATGGTTCGTAAATACGCTGCCGAACACAATATCCCTTTCTACTCAACCCGTTTTGAGACAAAAGCTTACGCGAAAAAAAACGGGTTATCTGTTCAGATGGCTGCCAGGGAACTGAGATACACCTGGTTCGAAGAAATCAGGAAAGAGAACAGCTACGATACAATTGCTGTTGCCCATAACCTCAATGATAATATTGAGACACTGCTGATTAACCTCACAAGAGGAACAGGAATAACAGGATTAACCGGAATGAAGCTTCTCAGTAACAATATCATACGTCCATTGCTTTTTGCAACACGAAATGATATTACAGACTATTGTAATAAACATCTGATCATTTTTCGCGAAGACAGATCAAACGCTGATACAAAATATACCAGGAATAAAATCAGACATCTGGTAATTCCCGTTCTGAAACAGATAAACCCTTCAATTGAAACAACACTGAATGAGACAACCCAAAGATTCACAGGAATAAATGAGATAGTAAGTGAGTATATTTCGGGATTAAGGGCAGGAATATCAACAGAAAAAGCTGGGCTGATTACATTTAATATCAGTCTGTTAAAAAATTACTTACAAAATTTAACTGTAATATTTGAACTGTTTAAGCCTTTCGGAATATCAAATGTCCAGCTATATGATCTGATAAAAGTCATTGAGGGTAAAACCGGAGGTTTGATCATTACACATAGTCATCGGATAATAAAAAACAGGAAAGAGATTATTATTTCTCATCTTGAGAATGAAAATGCAGTTTGTTACAGCATCAAAAATATTCAGGGATTTCTAAAAGTTCCTGGTATAGTTTCCGCCGTGTACCGCAATAAAACTGATGAGTTTAAAATTTCATCAGATAGCTCCATAGCATGTATTGATTCTGAAAAGATATCCTTCCCCCTGCTCATCAGAAAATGGAAATCAGGAGATCATTTCTATCCTTTGGGAATGAAGCGGATGAAGAAGCTGAGTGATTATTTTATCGACAATAAATATTCTAAGTTTGATAAGGAAAACATATTTATCCTTGAATCAAATGGTGAAATTGTCTGGATAATCGGCGACAGAATTGATAACAGGTACAAAATCACGGCATCAACTAAGAAAGTCCTGGTTATTAAGGCGTGAGGCGTGAGGCGTGAGGCGTGAGGCGTGAGGCGTTAGGCGTGAGGCGTGAGGCGTGAGGCGTGAGGCGTGAGGCTCAGCGGTTATGTATACCTCTGTCTATCATAATTAAGTCAGCCATGGCGATTGCTGTTGCAGCCTCAACGATTACCGGCATCCTTAAAGCAATACAGGTATCATGCCTTCCCTTTACTTTGAGAGTCGTCATCTTACCCTTTTTAAAATCAAATGTCGTTTGGTCGACACCTGTTGATGAGGTTGGCTTGACAACAGTTCTGAACAGGATTTCATTTCCGTTGGTAATGCCGCCGTTAATCCCTCCGGCATTATTTGTAGCGGTCTTTCCGTCACTATTAATGAACGGATCATTATGCTGCGACCCTCTCATTTTAGCGGCAGCAAATCCTGCCCCAAATTCAATTCCTTTAATTGCTGGTATTGAAAAGATAATGTGGCTCACTGCAGATTCGAAAGAGTAGAAGAAAGGTTCTCCGATTGCCAATGGAGGGTTTATAATTCTGCATTCAATGATGCCTCCGATAGTATCATTTGATGCTATCGCCTCATTAACAGCTTTCTCAATATCATCAGAACCTCCGGCAGAGATGAGCTTCGCAGATATTTCAGCTGACCCGGCTATTTTTTTTGCAATAACACCTGCAGCGACCAGACCCCAGGTTATCCTACCCGAAAAATGTCCGCTTCCGCGCATATCTGAAAACCCGGAATATTTAACCTGTGAAACAAAATCGGCATGGCCGGGACGAGGAACCTGCTTAAATTCATCATAATCAGAGGATATTTTATCGCTGTTTCTGGTTATCAGGGTAACCGGGGCTCCTGTTGTTAACCCATTAAATACTCCGCTTAGCATTTCAGGCAGGTCAGCTTCCTTACGTTTTGTGGTTCCCCTGCTCCCGCTTTGACGTCTTTTAAGATCAGCCATGAAATCATCCGGTTTTAATGCAATACCCGGAGGGCATCCATCTATGATCACACCGATTGCCGTACCATGTGATTCTCCAAAAAGAGAAACTCTGAAAACAACACCGTAGGAATTCATAATCTTAATTTTTATCTCTGAATTTTTTATAAAAATCTATTACCTCACTTACTGTTATTTTATTAACAGTTGCTTTTCCTATACCTTCCGTAAAAACAAAATTAATATCACTCCCTGTCTTCTTTTTATCATGAAGAATAAGTTGTTCAACCTGATCATCAGGAATATTATGCGGTTCAAGCAAACCAAATTTATTCATAAGATTAATGATCCTGCCTTTTTCATCGAGACTGATAAATCCTTTTCTGAACGAAAAATCTGTTGCAAGCTCCATTCCTGATGCCACTGCAAAGCCATGTTTCACAGATTTTTGCATCTCAATAGCGTGCCCGTAGGTATGTCCAAAATTAAGAATACGTCTCAGCCCTGTTTCCCTTTCATCTTCAGATACTACTGATGCTTTAAAATTAACTGATTTAGCAACAAGAACCGTAAGCAAATGACGATCCCTGTCCAATATTTCCCTATAACTCCGATCAATCAGATCAAATAATTCTTTATCGCCTATAATAGCTGTTTTAATTAACTCAGCCAGGCCCGATAAATACTCCTGTTCAGGAAGGGTAAGCAGCATGGCCGGATCACAAATCACAAACTCCGGTTGTTTGATATTTCCCAGTATATTTTTAGTACCGCCCAGGTTGACCCCATTTTTCCCGCCTGTGCTGGCATCGACCTGCGATAATAAACTGGATGAAACATATCCGCACCTGATACCCCTCATATATATTGAAGCAAGAAAACCAGTTACATCACAAACAACTCCCCCACCTACAGCCAGTACAAAACCTTCGCGATCGATCCCTGCTTCAAGGAGTTTTTCAGCAAGATGTTCAATGACTTCCAGTTTTTTACTTCCTTCTCCCGGTGATACTGTTAACAGTGGAACCTTAGGGAATTTGTCGCCATACAACCGCCGGACATTTTCGTCGGTAACAATTACCACACCACTTTCGGGAAGTAGTTCTTTTACAGTTTCCCAACTCTGCCCTACCAGAATTTCCGACCTGGTACCCGGAGTATTTATGATGATTTTTTCCAATTGAGTAAACAATAGTTTGTTAAAAATAAAAAAAACCAGTCAAAATTAACATAATTGTAATTGAAATTGAATCTTAAAATTATTTCTCGCTTAATTCAAGCCATCTCATCTCCTTGTCATCCAATATCTTCATTATTTCTCCGTGCCTGTTTGACTTTAAATATAAATCATTCTGGTTTAGAGACCCATGGCTCATTTCAGTTTCGAGAAGGGTTTTTTCCGAGTCAAGGCTTTGTATCTCAATTACCAGGGCTTCAAATTCCCGCTTTTCTTTAAACGTCAGGCCAGGCTTTTTCTCCTTTTTAACTGAAGTATCTGAAGTTTGTTCTGAATTTGAAGTTTTTAAAGGTTTACCTGCAGACATTTGCCTTTCTGTCTCCAGCTGGTTTTCTCTGAGTTGAGTGTAATTTCCGGGAAAATCCCTGATAACACCTTCTCCTTTGTATTCAAAGATATGATCAACAACTTTATCCATGAAGTACCTGTCGTGCGATACCACTATAACACAGCCCCTGAAACCTGCAAGGTATTCTTCAAGAACATTAAGTGTAAGGATATCAAGATCATTGGTAGGCTCATCGAGTATTAGAAAATTAGGATTCTTCATAAGAACAGTCAGCAGGTAAAGACGTCTTTTCTCACCGCCGGATAACTTCCTTATCAAAGTATACTGTTTTTCCGGAGGGAACAAAAAATAGTTCATGAACTGCGTTATTGACAGAACAGTACCATCACTGATCACAACTCGTTCTGCAATATTTTTCACGGCATCTATCACAGTCATATCATCATCAAATTCGATACCCTGCTGTCTGTAATAGCCAAAGACAATCGTTTCTCCCCTATCCACAGTTCCCTTGTCGGGTTCGGTCAATCCGGTCATAATATCAAGTAGTGTGGTTTTACCTGTACCGTTACGGCCGACAAGCCCGGCTTTTTCGAACCTGTTGAAGAGATACGTAAAGTCTTTTATCAGAACCTTATCGCCGTATGATTTACTGATATTTTTTATCTCAAGGATCTTTTTCCCCATCCTTGAAATGTTAACATTAATATTGATGCCCTTTTCTTCGGGTTTGTTAGCTGCCTTTCCCTTAAGATCATAATATGACACAATCCTCGATTTGGCCTTATGCCGTCGGGCTTTTGGCATCCTTCTCATCCATTCGAGTTCGGTCTTCAGAAGGTTTTTTGCCTTCTCTGTATTAATCTTCGCTGAGTACTCCCTGCTTTGCTTTTTTTCAAGGAAATATTCATAATTCCATTCATACCTGTACAGTTCGTTATCAGCAAGCTCCAATATAACATTACAGACCCTGTCGAGAAAATATCTGTCGTGAGTAACCATGAGAAGAGATTTATTTGACTTAATCAGATATTCTTCAAGCCATTCGATCATATCAAGGTCAAGATGGTTCGTCGGTTCATCAAGTAAAAGCAGGTCAGCATCTTCCACTAATACTTTTGCAAGGGCAACTCTTTTCTTCTGCCCACCTGAAAGAGTCGCGATAACAGCATTCAGGTCGGTGAGTTTAAGTTTAAAAAGAATTTGTTTTACAGCCACTTCATAATCCCAGGCTTTATGATCATCCATTCGCCGGATCATAACCTGGAGCATTTCAGGATTGCCTGAAAGAAGGCATCTTTCATATTCCCTGATGACTCTTACAAGCTCACTGTCAGTACTGAAAAGTTCATCAATTATTTTGTTTGATTCATTTAACAGAGGTGACTGTTGAAGATATGCTATCTGCAAATCGCGCCTGATGCTGAGTGAACCTTCATCAGGGCTCTCCCTGCCGGCAAGTATATCGAGTAAAGATGATTTTCCTGCACCGTTAACAGCGATAAGGGCGACCTTGTCATCCTTGTTGACGTTAAGACTAATTTTATTGAAAAGAAGATTATCTCCGATTCGTCTGGCTATATTGTCAGCCTGCAGGTAACTAATCATAAATACTCAATATTGTGCAAAGATAAAAAGTGTTACCTTACCCGCACTATTATATTTTCATCACTATGACCATTAAGGAAAGATTTAAGCGGACCATTGAATATTTCCTCATCAACTGCCCTGTTGCGAAAACAGAACTAACTTATCAGGATCCTTTTGAACTTATCGTTGCTGTAATTCTGTCAGCACAATGTACCGATAAGAGAGTCAATATAATAACTCCGGCATTGATGAAAAAATATCCTGATGCTGAATCTATGGCAAAAGCTGAACCGGAAGAGATTTTTGAATATATCAGATCGTGTTCTTATCCAAATAACAAGGCAAAACATCTTTCTGGAATGTCGAGAATGCTTGTAACCGAATTTGGCGGAATAGTACCTTCAGAGCCTCTGTTATTGCAGCATCTGCCGGGAGTGGGAAGAAAGACTGCAAATGTGGTAGCTTCAGTGGCCTTCAGAAAACCGGTCATGGCAGTTGATACACATGTTTTCAGGGTATCAAACAGGATTGGTCTGGTTAAAAATGCTAAAACGCCTCTTAGTGTTGAGAATCAACTTATAAAACATATCCCGGGTGATCTGGTTCATAACGCACATCACTGGCTTATCCTTCATGGAAGATATGTTTGCAAAGCCAGAAATCCTCTTTGCAACCAATGCGGACTTGCTGATTTTTGTAAATATTACAGGGGGAAAACAAGAAATAAATAGAATTAATTATAAATAAAACTTTAACTGAAACGAGAAATTAATCAGGTTCAAACCGGAATTAAAGCATTATTTACTATTTTTATAATGTAATTGAAAACGCCTGTGCGATGAATTATAAAGAACAATACAAAGAATTACTGGAAGCTAAGAACCAATTAGAGAAGGAGCTTGAATCTTTGCGTTTAAAAGGACAGGGGAAAAATGAGATTGCCAGGGATGTTATAATAGATGTCAGCAAACAAAAAGAATATGAAAATCAGGTAAAAAGGGAAAAATCTTTTTTTGAGTACCTTATTGATTCCACCCCGGAGGCTATTGTTATTACAAGCCCTTCCGGGAAAATAACCATGGTCAACAGAGAGTTCACAAATCTTTTTGGTTTCAGTTCAGAAGAAGCGGTAAATAATAATATTGATGACCTTGTGGTTCCTGCTGATATGAAAGAAGATGCCATCAGAATTGAAAGCCTTGCCTCAATGAATCAGAAGGAGGTAAGACAAACAATAAGAAAAGATAAATCCGGTAATAAAATTCACGTTACCCTTATTGCAACAACAATCGTTATCAATAATGAAATCGTTGCACATATTGGCATTTACAGGGATATTACAGCTGAAAGAAGAAACCAGCTTCTCCAGGAGATATTATATAATATTTCAACAGAGGCCCTCAAACAAAATGATCTGAAAGAAATTTATCCGATAATTGTACATGAACTAAGCAAGATTTGGGATACAAACAATTTTTTTATAGCTCTTTACGATAAGACATCTGAAACTCTCTCACTGCCATTTTTTGCCGATGAAAAAGACAACTTTTATGAGATTCCTACCAAGAAGACTATCACCGGCTGGGTGGTCAATAACAACAAGTCAGTCCTGCTCAGGGAAAATGACCTGAAAATACTTGAAGAGGCAGGGGATATTGACCTTATTGGCACGCCCTGTAAAGTTTGGATGGGTGTTCCGTTAAAAGTTGAGAGTAATATTATTGGAGTTATGTGTCTACAGGATTATCATAATGAAAACAAGTTTTCGCAGGGTGATCTTATCGTAATGGATTTTATTGCAAATCAGATTGCTATAGCCATTCAGCGCAGAATGATGCTCGATAACCTCATCCTTGCCCGTCAGAAAGCAGAAGACGCATCCCAAACGAAACAGCTGTTCATGTCAACAATGAGTCACGAAATAAGAACACCTCTTAATGAAGTGATCGGGATAACCAATCTCCTGCTACAGGGGAATCCCCGTGAGGATCAGATGGATTATATTAAAACCCTGAAGTTTTCAGGTAATCATCTTCTTACTCTCGTAAATGATGTACTTGATTACAATAAAATGGAATCGGGCAAGATTGTTTTCGAACAAACTCAATTTAATCTAAGCGATTTTCTTGACGAGATAATGAGATCGTATTCATTCAGGTCAAAAGCAAAACATCTCAGTTTTGATATCAAAAAAGCCAGTAATCTTCCTGTTGAGGTTATCGGCGATCCGATAAGGCTTAATCAGATTCTCTCGAACCTCCTCTCAAATGCGCTGAAATTCACAAATCAGGGAAGCGTTACGGTACTTATTAAAGAATTAAATCGAACCGGTAATCAATCGAAAATGGAATTCACCGTAACCGATACAGGTATAGGCATTCCAAAAGATAAGCACTTATTGATCTTTGACAGTTTTACACAGGCTTCACCTGATACTACAAGGCACTTCGGCGGTACAGGACTGGGATTAGCTATCTGTAAAAAACTGATTGAATTGCAGGGAGGAACCATAACAGTTGAAAGTGAACCTGAAAAAGGGTCAACTTTTCGTTTTGTCATCTCATTTGGTGTTTCGGAAAAAGGCAGTCAGAAGCAACCTATCGAATTACCTGAAAATTATACCGGACTTGAAGGCAAAAATATCCTTGTTGCAGAAGACAATAAAATAAACTTTTTTGTTGCCAGTAAATTCCTGATAGGCTGGGGAGTAACAGTCACTCATGCCGAAAACGGACAATTAGCCCTTGAGATACTTGAAAAAGAAGATTTTGATCTCATACTGATGGATTTACATATGCCTGTTATGGATGGTATTGAAGCCACCAGGATTATCAGGAAATCAGAAAACCCAAAAATCAGGAACATTCCTATTGTTGCCCTTACAGCAGCAATTATGTCTGAGAGTTATGACAAAATAGATGACCTGAACATTAATGATAGTGTGCTTAAACCTTTTAAACCTCACGATCTGTTTGAAAGGATACTTAAACATGTCAGGTAAAAAGTTAAAAGGCGAAAGTTCAAAACATGATAACTTAGTGTCTTGAATTTTCTTCCTTCCTGTTATTCCAGATAAGTGTATCCGTACAGACCTGAACGGTAATTTGAAAGAAATTCTTTGCCCTCTTCAAGAGTGATAATACCAGCCTTAACAGAGGATGTAACCCATGTTTCAACCGAACGTACCATCTTTTTAGAGTTGTACTGCACATAATCCAGTACTTCAGCAACTGTTTCTCCATCAATTATCTGGTCGATCTTGTAACCATCACTATCAACAGACACATGTACTGCATTTGTATCACCAAACAGATTATGAAGGTCACCTAATATCTCCTGGTATGCCCCTACAAGGAATACACCAAGATAATATCGCTCTTTTCCTTTTAAAGAGTGAACCGGAAGATGGTGCGATGAATTGCGTGTTGCAATGAAGTTGTCGATCTTACCATCAGAATCACAGGTCATATCCTGAATTGTGGCGTTGCGTAAAGGTTCCTCATTAAGCCGGTGAATGGGCATTATCGGGAATATCTGATCAATGGCCCATGCATCAGGAAGTGATTGGAAAAGTGAAAAATTACAGAAATATTTGTCAGATAGTATCCTTGATATTTGTCGCAACTCTTCAGGAACATGCTTAGTTACATTGGCCATCTGATAAACTTTTCGTGCGATAGACCAGAATAGCCTTTCAATCTGAGCCCGTGTTTTCAGATCAATAAGTCCAAAACCAAATCTGTCAAGAGCCTCTTCCCTTATCTGCTGGGCATCGTGCCATGTTTCAAGCATCCTTGACTGATTAAAGTTATCCCATAAGGGGTAAAGTTCTTTCACAAGTTCATGGTCATGTTCAGTAATAATATCTTCAGCATCCCATGAAGGAAGAGTTGTAGTTTCAAGAACCTCAAATATCAGAACGGAATGGTGGGCAGTAAGTGACCGGCCTGATTCGGTAATGATATTAGGATGTGGTATATTGCTTTTATTGCTTGCATCAACAAATGTGCTAATAGAGTCATTAACATACTCCTGAATAGAATAATTAACACTACTTTCGCTGTTTGATGAGCCTGTGCCGTCATAATCAACACCTAATCCACCGCCAATATCTACAAATTCCACATTAAAGCCCAATTTACGAAGCTGAATATAATATTGAGAAGCCTCGCGCAATGCTATTTTAATCCGGCGGATTTTTGTAACCTGACTCCCGATGTGAAAATGTATCAGCCTGACACAATCCCTCATCTTGTTTTTCTCAATGAAATCTATTGCTTCAAGCAACTCACTCGATGTCAGACCGAATTTGCTGATATCTCCTCCTGAATCCTCCCATTTTCCACTTCCCACACTGGCAAGCTTAATCCGGATACCAAGATTTGGCTTAATCTTCAAACGTTTTGCGATAGTTGTGATAAGCTTTAATTCATTGAGTTTTTCAACAACAAGAAATATTCGTTTACCCATTTTCTGTGCCAGAAGTGCAAGCTCAATGTAATCTTCGTCCTTATACCCGTTGCAGATAATCAACGATTCAGGATCAGTATTGATGGCAATCACAGCATGAAGTTCAGGCTTAGATCCGGCTTCCAGACCAATGTTGAATTTTTTTCCATGACTTACTATCTCCTCAACCACAGGCCTCATCTGATTGACTTTAATCGGATAGATAATAAAGTTCTGAGCTTTGTACCCGTATTCCTCTGAGGCAGATTTAAAACACTTCGATATGCTTTTGATCCGGTCATCCAGTATATCCGGAAACCTTACCAGCACCGGTAAGGATACATCAGATAGCATCAGCTCATCCAGAAGATCTTTCAGATCAACAGATGCTCTGTTCTTCTGAGGGGTAACAATTACGTTTCCTTTCTCATTAATGGAAAAATAATCAACACCCCAGCCATTAATATTATATAATTCTGCTGAATCTTCAACTCGCCATTTTCTCATTATCAGTTATTTTGCTTTAGTCTATCAGTCCGCGAAGGTCAGAAAAAAATATATTTTTTACAATGTTATTAAAATATCATGAATTCATGATATTAAAACAAATTTATGTCAGGAAAATCAATTAAATATCAGATTATTAAAAAATAATTTAGATTATCTCAAATATATTACTTAGCTTGCGGCACTAATTTTAAAACAGAATAAAATGAACAAAGGAACAGTGAAATTTTTTAATGTATCAAAAGGATTCGGATTCATTAAAGATGCAGATTCGGATAATGAATATTTTGTACACGTATCTGGTCTGAAAGATCAGATTAAAGAGAATGATGA
>JAPLEB010000080.1 GCA_026391555.1 Bacteroidia bacterium
TGAGTTCATGGAGCGCAGGTGGGGAAATAGGGGGTGAGTTCATGAATATTAAGAGTTGTAAAACAGAACTTTTTAAATTACTTTTGCCTTCCGCTAAAGTAAAACAAAAGTTATTATGGCTCAGGAGGATATTTTCAAAAAGTTAGTTGCCCATTGTAAAGAATATGGATATGTTTTCCCATCAAGCGAGATATATGATGGTTTAAGTGCAGTATATGATTATGGCCAGTATGGCGTTGAACTGAAAAACAATATTAAGAAATACTGGTGGGACAGTATGGTCCTGCTGAACGATAATATAGTGGGCCTTGACTCAGCAATATTCATGCACCCGACAATATGGAAAGCATCGGGTCATGTTGACGCATTTAATGACCCTCTCATTGACAATAAAGATTCAAAAAAGAGGTACAGAGCCGATGTCCTTATCGAGGAACACGTTGCAAAGCTCGAGGATAAGATTACCAAAGAGGTTGATAAGGCAAGGGAGAGGTTTGGGGAAACTTTCGATGAGAAAAAATTCAGGGAAACCAATCCCCGGGTTCTGGCCAATCAGGTTAAAATTAATGAGCTTAATACCCGGTTTTCAAAAGCGCTTAATGAAACTAATCTGGATGAAATAAAACAGATAATAATTGATAATGAAATTGTATGCCCTGTATCCGGTACCCGCAACTGGACCGATGTAAGGCAGTTTAACCTTATGTTTGCCACGGAGATGGGGTCTACTTCGGAGGGAGCAAATAAAATTTATCTCCGTCCTGAAACCGCTCAGGGAATATTTGTCAACTTTCTTAATGTCCAGAAGACCGGAAGAATGAAAATACCATTCGGGATTGCGCAGATAGGAAAAGCATTCCGTAACGAAATAGTTGCCAGGCAGTTCATCTTCAGAATGAGAGAGTTTGAACAGATGGAGATGCAGTTCTTTGTGCAACCGGGAAGTGAACTTGAATGGTTTAAAAAATGGAAAGAGACAAGGATGACGTGGCATCAGGCACTCGGTTTCGGAAGTGAGAATTATCGCTTCCACGACCATGTTAAACTTGCCCATTATGCAAATGCCGCCACCGATATAGAATTTAAATTTCCTTTCGGGTTTAAAGAGGTTGAAGGAATACATTCAAGAACTGACTTTGACCTGAAACAACACCAGGAGTACAGCGGCAAAAAGATGCAGTATTTCGATCCTGAAAAAGGCGAATCGTATGTGCCTTTTGTAATCGAAACATCCATTGGTGTTGACAGGATGTTTCTCCAGGTGATCTCTGCTGCTTACAATGAAGAAGAATTGAAGAAGGAAGATGGCACTACCGACATCCGTGTTGTCCTTCGGTTACCTTCATTTCTTGCTCCTGTTAAACTTGCTGTGATGCCTCTTGTTAAAAAGGACGGGCTCCCTGAGATTGCTGAAAAAATTGTTCACGATTTGAAATTTGATTTTAATTGTCAGTATGACGATAAAGACTCTATCGGAAGACGTTACAGGCGTCAGGATGCCATCGGCACACCATACTGCATAACAATTGATCATCAGACCCTTGAAGATAATAGTGTCACGATCAGGTATCGGGATACTATGGAGCAGGACCGTGTTCAGATCGAACAACTGAAGGATATTATTGCGGAAAAAGTCAACATCAGAAGCTTGTTGAAAAAGCTTTAAAATGAATAAGGTCCTTATAATAACCTATTACTGGCCACCGGGGTCAGGAGCCGGGGTTCAGCGGTGGCTAAAGTTCTCAAAATACCTGCCTTCATTAGGCCGGGAACCGGTAATTCTGACTGTCGATCCGGAATTTGCTGCCTATCCCGCCATAGACAATTCACTGGAAGCTGAGATATCTCCTGAAATAATGATTTACAAAACCAGGGCAACAGATTATTTCCGGATTTATAATAAAGACAAGAAAAAAATTCCTTCTGCAGGATTTGCCAGTAATGATGATAAAGGGATAAAAGGAATAATATTACGGTTTATACGTGGAAATTTCTTTATTCCTGATCCCAGAAAAGGGTGGAATAAATATGCATTCAAAAAAGCATGTGAAATCATTGTAAATGAAGGCATTAAACATATAATTACAACTAGTCCGCCTCACTCAACACAGCTTATCGGACTAAAGCTTAAAAAGAAATACCCCGATATTAAATGGGTAGCAGATCTTCGTGACCCATGGACCGACATATATTATTATAACCAGTTCTATCCAACCTTCATCTCAAAAATTATAGACAGGAAATTTGAAAAGCAGGTACTTCAATCCACCGATAAGATTATAACTGTAGGGAATTCTCTTAAGAATCTGTTCGTCAATAAGTTGCCCGGAATCAAGAATAAAATTGAAGTAATAACAAATGGCTTTGACGAAGATGATTTTGCCGGATTAACTTCCTCATCCCCCACAAGATTTACAATATCTTATATCGGAACACTTTCTGATTCTTACCCTGTTTCCGGTTTTATGGATGCATTTAAAAATCTTGTCAGCACTGGATATAATATCAAATTAAGGTTTGTAGGAACTATTTCTCCAGGACAAAAAAACCTTATCTTATCAAAATCCGGTAACTCATTGATTGAATTTATCCCATATGTAAATCATAAGGAAGCAATAAAATACATGATGGAATCATCGGTTTTGCTGTTGATAATCCCGGATCACCACAGTAATAAAAGCATAATAACCGGCAAGCTGTTTGAATACCTCGCATCCGTAAAGCCTATATTATGTATTGGGCCGAAAGATGGAGATGCAGCGGAAATCCTGAGTATGACCTGCCATGGTATGTGTGCCGGATTCAACGACATTGAAGGGATAAGTTGTATTATTGATAGCTATTATAAAACAAGTTTAAATGCAGAAAAAAACGCACCCCCGGAGTTCAGCAGGGGCAATTTGACAAAAAAATTGGCAGCTCTGCTTTAATCACTTTTCGAAAGTATTCCTGAATCATTTTTTTTGGATAGAAACTATTTCTTTTCCGCCCTGATAAGCGCCCTGCGAAACGATGGTACTTCGCCCATTTGAAAATATAGCACATACCCATCTGAAACATGGTATGTGAACCCATACGATTGAAGAATTGCCTCAATATCGTTCAAATCATTAAGATGATGATACGTACACACATCCATTTTCACAGGATTCCCTGATGCCACCAATCTCTTCATTCCTGATAGCGCTTTTTGTTCATACCCTTCGATATCCAATTTTATGAAATAATTTTCGCTTGATTCCGGGCTTACCAATTCGTCAATAGAGGTGGTTGTATCACTCTGTCCTTCCGACATATATTTCTCAACAAACACTACTTTTTCTTTCCAGGGAGCAAAAGTAAGTCTTAGGGATTCCATCCACCCGATATCACATTCGATTAGATACAACCGTTTTGCCTTATCAACTACCGAAAGGGCAAAATTGCCTTCAGCTACACCTGCATCTATAACAATACTGCCAGGCTCTACCTGAAAATCACTTGTAAGATACAGGTGAGGCGAGAGCGGGTCCTGTTCTTTCATTATTGCCCGTACGGCCCAAATTACATGTGTCAGAGTGAACCGTTTTGGGAAATACATCTTTTTGCTATCAAACAATGTGTAAAAACATTGATTCCCTTCGTCGCGGAAGACCTTAGGTAGCAGGCTATCGTATTTTTGTGTCCATTTATAGGGAAAGGACGAAAACTTATGGGATATCAGGTATTTTAAACCTTCACGTATTTCAGGAACTAGTGTGTCCTGATCGAAGTTTTTAAAATGCGCTAAAACTGCTTTTCGCCGTTTTTTATAGCTTCGGGGTTCCAGAATAAACCGTACGAAAACCAGCAGAAAATCAGGGGAGACCTTTTGCCAGATACGTTGTATTATGTTCATTATGACTTGTTTATTGTCTTTACAATATTTGCAACAGTGAATTTATTCGTTAAAATTTGCTTTATTTCAAAGAAAGCCGGTATCCTGAATAGTACCGACAGAAGCAATACCAGGCCGGGGTAAAGGATGATTTGAATTGACAGAAGAAGGATGTTGCTAAATGAAAAAAGAGTTCCAAGGCTCCAGGTCAGTAATGCCGGTACGATGGCAATCCCCATTACAGGCAGAAAATCGAGGCTTTGAGCAATAATAGAATAACCTATTAACCTCTTCGAATAAATGGCATTAACCAGATATCCAATCCAATAAAAAAGTACAATTCCTGCTATCAGCACGGTAATTCCGTAAAATGCTCCCAGAATAAGCAGTGGAGTAAAAATGAGGTACTTTATAATTTCAGTTTTCAGGAAAAGGTCGGACCGGCCTTTAATTTTCATAATGTTATGATTTATAACATGCATCGGGGTAATGGCATAGGCAATACATAAGGCCTGAAACATCACAACTGAAGGCAACCATTTTTCACCCAATATGATAATAAAGAGCGGTTTAGCTATAGCTGCTAAGCCAAACATTATTACGAATGAGATATACATTACAGTGGTTATCAACTTATTGATGCTTGCTTTCAATAGTTCATTATCGTTTTGCATTTCAGACAATACAGGGTAGCTCACCTTATTAGTTATCGATGAGATAGTACTGGAGGGCATAAGACTATACTGATCAGCATTGGTATAATAACCCAAAACCGTGTCTGAGTAGTTTTTACCAATGATAAGATTATAAAAGTTTTTATAAAAAGCAGCCACTATCGAAATAAACAAAATGTTCGAGCCAAAAGCAAAATGATCCTTAAGAATGAGCCTGCTGCAATAAAATTTTGGCCACCATCTGTTCTGATTCCATAACACCGCTGATCGGACTACCTGGTTGATAATAGTTCTCCAAACAAGGCTCCAGACGCCAAATCCGAAATATGCCAGGAGAAGTGACGAAACACCTGAAACAAAGGTGCCGGAAACAGATGATTTTGTAATGGTTTTAAAATCAACATCTTTAGTAAGAATTGTTTGCTGAATAAGAGTAACCGACCCTATAATAATCGCCAAAGCAGTAACCCTTGTTAAGGATACCAGTTCCGGTTTATCATAAAAACCTGCAATAAGCGGCGCTGCTGCCCAGATGATAATATAGCATACTAATCCAATAGCAAGGTTTACCCAAAAAATAGTACTGTAATCGTATGTGGAACAATTTTGTTTACGGATCAATGACTGGCTCAAACCGCTGTCAACAAAAACCTGGGCAATGGAGATAAAGATTGTAATCATCCCTATCAGGCCAAACTCCCGGGGAGAAAGCATCCGGGCAAGAAAAATTCCGAAGATAATGCCCTGACCCTGGCTGAAGAGACTTTCCAGAAAACTCCAGAAGAAGCCCTTGACAGTTTTACGCTTTAAATCGCTTACTCCCACTCAATTAATCTGATTTATAAAAATACGTACAAATTTAAACAAAAATAAGCAGTTTCTATCTTTACCTGCTTAACTTGCCGGAGGAACCTGATAGAGCATTCGTAATTTCGAAAAACAGGCCAACTCGTTGTGGCAAAAAATACATATTTTTATACCGGGGAAAAAACCTGATACTGAAATTAGCTGAACAATCAGGTTAAACTAAAAATATTTACATAAAAGATGAACGCGCAACAGCCGCTGGTATCCATTATTTCACCAACATACAATCATGAAAAGTTTATTTCAGATTGTGTCGAATCTGTTCTGGCACAAACTTACAATAACTGGGAAATGATAATCGTAGATGATGGCAGTACGGATTCGACTTATGCAATTGCATGTGACTACGCCCGAAAATATAGTCGTATTAAATCTTTGACCCAAAAAAACATAGGTATTTTCAGGTTGGGTGAAACCTATAACTTTGCCTTAAAACAATGCACCGGGAAATATGTTGCCATACTGGAAGGCGATGATGTGTGGCTACCCGGAAAATTGCAGATACAGGTTGATGATTTGGAAAAGAAGCCAGAATGCGTGTTGTCGTGGGGAAAGGCATATTTGTCAGCTATCGATCTTTCTAATAATTACTATTTAGCTCCCCGCAACGATAAAGATGTAAATCTTTTTTATAATAAGCCGGTGGGTGTTTTCTTAAAAAAATTCATCTATAATACACTTATTCCTGCACTTACCATTGTAATAAGGCGTGATGCATTGCTCGAAATCGGCGGGTTTGTCCAGGGATTTAACCTTCCGTTGGTGGATATTCCAACCACTCTTGAACTTCTGATGCGGGGCGAGTTTGCCTATATAGACGAACCCCTGGGCAATTGGCGGATATACCCCAACCAGGTAACAAAAACCTACACCGGACAGATGACTACCAGTTATTACGCCTTGATTAAATCTTTCATGCAACGATTTCCTGAGGCCTTTGAAGATCATGGTCTTACAAAAAAAGTGATTGATAACCATTTTCGCAATCGATTGGTTATGAGCTATTCGCGATCGGGGCGTTACAAATTAATACGCAAAGATTTTAAGGGGGCACGTAAAGATTATCTCCACTCCATTACCCATTACGGATTAACACAGCCGGTCTGGAAGTTACGTTCTGTTGTTGGTATCTTCTTCAGTTTTTTCAGAATGGATGTGGAGTGGCTGGCCAGGCTGATCGGTAACGACTCCTATAAAAAAGAAAATCCTAAACGTACTTTATAATATTTTTCTTACACTTAATCGTGGCATGGCAAACAATCAGGTGTTGATTATTTCGTTTTGGAACCCTACAGCACAACATCCGCAACAAGGTGTTTTTATCCGGGAACAGGCAGCCGCCATTTGCAGCTTAAGTGATAATGTTGTTTTTTTGCAGGTAAATGTCTTGCCTTCAAACGGGATATTCCTGAAGAAAACCGTTGCAGAGTCGCCTTTTCATAACAATAAACAAATCATTATTAATCTATATTCCTGCCTTTGGAAATTCTTGTATGTTAATCCATGGTGGTTAGCCCGGATTGTATTTCGGACCATTAAAAAAAGAGGCAATGAAATAAATCCTGCTATTATTCATTCCAATGTTATTTTTCCTTGTGGAATTGTGGGATATCTTCTTGCCATGCGAATTGGTGCGAAACTTATAATTTCGGAACACTGGTCAAAAGCCGAAAAGCTGTTGAAACATCCTCTCTACAAAAGAATTGCAATAAGGGCCTATCACAAAAGTTCTGTTATCATCTGCGTATCTGAGTTTTTATCACTTAAAATAGCCAAAGTCACCGGCCATACAAACATGGTCGTTATTCCGAACATAATAAACACAGAATTATTTACTTATCGGC
>JAPLEB010000066.1 GCA_026391555.1 Bacteroidia bacterium
ACCTGAGCGAATGAAAACAAAAGAGGATGTATCAAAAGTCGATTTATCTTCTGGAGAATTGAATATTCGAAAGTACTCTCGTAGGGGGGTACGGATAAAATCAACAAAAAAGAGGCTGTTCTCACCTTTTGAGACAGCCTCTTAACGTATTTTAAACCATTTGCTTATGCCAGCAAGCTGTCAACGCTTCTGATTTAAAATACTAAAGCCACCCGCCTTTAGCGGATGGCTTTTTGTTTTCGTTTGCGGTGCGGACGGGACTCGAACCCGCGACCCACGGCGTGACAGGCCGTTATTCTAACCAACTGAACTACCGCACCAGTGGTAAAACGAGTTGCAAAATTAAGCTAATTTTTAACTCCGCAAAATATTTAGTGAAAATATTATCTATTTTATTCCTGAGATGGCGTTTTTGAAACCTGATTATAATATATTATCTCTTAGGTACTTAGTGGTTTGAAAAAACTAAAATTAACCCCTCCGTAATTGCGATGCTCAAAAAACAATTTATGACCGGCAAAACTTAAACCCTTCGGATGCTCAAGTACAAAAAAACCGTCTTCCTTAATAACCCCTGACTGCGCAACCAGATCAGGCAAATCATTGAGCCAGGGAAGATCATAAGGAGGATCGGCAAATACAATATCATATTTAACTGAACAGGTCCTTAAGAATGCTTTAACATCAATATGTATTGATCTGATATTTTCAAGACCTAATTCATTTATTATACGTCTGATACCTGAAATATGTTTTGGATCTCTTTCAACAAGGTGTACAGAAGCCGCTCCCCTGGATGCGAATTCATAGCTTATACTGCCTGTCCCCGAAAAAAGATCAAGCACACTAATAGTCTCAAAATCAACCCTGTTATTCAGGATGTTGAACAAACCCTCCCGCGCAAAGTCGGTAGTCGGCCTGGCTTTGAAGTTTCCCGGAGGTACAATCCTCCTGCCTTTATATTTACCTCCAATTATTCGCAATTTGCTACACTGAAAAGATTAAGAAACCGGTGAAGGTCCGTATCATTAAATACATAACTGAAGGTGAAATTACCTGATGGCTCAGCAAATTTAATATTACGTACATATATCGAAAAATTGGAGGAAAGATCATCATATTTTTCTGTCAGACCGCTGAAATAAATTGTCTCTTCCTGTTTGATATTCAGATTTTTAAATGCATTAAGTACAAAATAGAGTATATCCGATATATTTCTGTAATTAAATGTATTACAGAATTTTAATGTGTTATGATCAAAAATTATCAGGTTAAAGAATTCCCTTTCAACATTAATATGGATATAATTCCCATTTACGCTTTTCCTGCTATGCGAAATATGTTCTAATAATGGCTTAATATGATGATATGGATGTACTCCGGGGTAGAAACTATTTATGAGATCATTTATTGGTTTTGATATGGAGAAAACAAGAAATGCATCCGGGTCACTTAATTTATTGGTAATGATTATATTGCCCTCTTCCAAAATATGATTGAATGTGAAGTATTCATCTCTTTTACCCGGGTCAAAAAGTGGCGCCGGAACAATTGTAAACTTTGGGGAAGGCAATACGACATTGACTTTCTTGTATCTCCTGGTAAGAAAATCATCTTTACTTAACAGCTCATTTATCTTATCGGCATTGAAGTATTTATTCTCTTCAGGTTCAAAAGTACGTATCAGAACAAACTTATTTCTTATAGTATCGAGAAGACAAAAAGAGAACCCATCAGGGCTTACCTGAACTGATAACTCGTAGTTTTCAGTCGAGTTTATATCGAGTGTCTCATCAAAGAGTTCCAGATTCGGTGCTTTCAGAGGGCAAGGGTTTTTATTAATCAGAAGATTGTTTAAGTTTACAAACAAAATTATAAAAAATATCCATCTATCAATTTAATTTGCTGTCAAATATCAATGCGCGATACCATTATATATAATCAGTTATGTAAGAATCTGGGAAATATTCCAACTGATGATCAATCGGTTGCACTTAAGAAAATCGCCGGATATATTTGCGATAACAATAATGATGTAATTTTCCTGATGACCGGATATGCAGGAACAGGAAAGACAAGTGTTATCAGCTCAATTGTTAAAACCCTCGATCTGTTAAGGATGCGGTCGGTTCTTCTTGCCCCTACCGGAAGAGCCGCCAAAGTGCTCGCGTCATACGCCGGCAGACAGGCTTTTACTATTCATAAAAAGATATACAGGCAGAAATCCTCAAAAGATGGTATGGGCAGTTTTACTCTCGACAGGAATCTTCATAAGGACACTTTTTTTATTGTTGATGAAGCATCAATGGTCTCAAACAGTTCGGCCGATTCATCACTTTTTGGCAGCGGCAGACTGCTCGACGACCTGATTGAATATATCTATTCCGGAACTGATTGTAAGCTTATCATTGTCGGGGATACTGCCCAGCTTCCTCCGGTCGGGTCAGTCGTCAGCCCGGCCCTCGATCCTTCTGCACTTGGAGAATACGGGTTTGGCCTGATCTCTTCTGAACTGAAACAGGTAGTGCGACAGAGCGAGACATCAGGAGTGCTCATGAATGCAACACGTATCCGCCTGCAGGTTGCAGAAAATGATCTTGTTCATCCCTCTTTAGATTGCATTAACTTTAAGGATACCATCAGGATAACAGGGGAGGAGCTTATTGATGAGATATCAGCAGCGTATGGAACCTGTGGCATGGAAGGGACAATTATTGTCGTGAATTCAAATAAGCAGGCTAACCGGTATAACCAGGGAATCCGTAACAGGATATTCTTCAGGGAAGAGGAAATAAGTCCCGGTGATATGGTTATGGTGGTGAAAAATAATTATTTTATTATTAATGAAGAGAAGGATGGGGAAGGATTTATTGCAAACGGAGATATCGCTGAAGTTAGAAAAATAAAGAAATATGAGGAGAGATACGGGTTCCGTTTTGCCGATATGGTTCTGAAGTTTCCCGACTATAATCTTGAAATAGAATCGAAGGTGATGATGGATGTTCTTCATCTTGATACACCTGCATTACCTGCAGAGAAGAACAAGGAACTGTATCAGAATGTTCTTGCTGATTACATTTACATTAAAACAAGAAGAAAACAATTTGAGGCTGTCAGGAATAATCCGTATTTCAATGCTCTTCAGATTAAATTTGCTTATGCTGTTACCTGTCATAAGGCCCAGGGCGGGCAGTGGGAGAGGGTCTTTATCGATCAGGGGATGTTCAACAGGAACGAAATTT
>JAPLEB010000125.1 GCA_026391555.1 Bacteroidia bacterium
TCTGTGCTGATAACGGAAAAAGAATGATTATTAGCATAATAAGGGTTAACAGGTATTTTTTCATGATATTTTAAGTTAAGGTAGTGAATAGTTTAGCATGATTTTTGTTTTGGTAAATGAAACTAAATCTAATCCTCATGAAAGCAAAAATCATTCCAATTATAACACTTCTTTCTTTGTTCTCATTTTTATTTTATTCCTGCGAAGATGCTACATACAAGGAATACAAGGGGTATGCGCCTGTTTATATGTCATATAAAGATTTGCGGGCAGATATAACCGGGGAACAAAATGTGGACCTTAAAAATCCGGGCAAGATCTATTTTAAGGATAATTATATATTCATAGTTGAGGAATTAAAAGGAATACATGTTTTTGATAATACCGACCCGTCATCTCCAATCAAAAAGGTGTTTGTTAAGTTGCCAGGGGTGGTAGATATATCTATTTCTGGTTATATAATGTACGCCGACAGTTATGTTGATCTTGTAGTACTCGACGTGGAAAATGTCGATAATATTCATGAGGTCGGAAGGATTGAAGATATTCTGCCCTACATGGTTCCACCTGCCGGAACTGACTTCCCAAGCATTAATATTGATAAAGAAAAAGGTGTGGTTATCGGGTGGGAATTAAGAACCATAAAGGAAAAAATTGATAATAATCCGAATCCCTATCCATATCCGATCTACTATGATGGTGGTATCTCTTTTTTGTATAAGTCTAACGCTTCAGGGGCATCCTCAGGGGTAAGCGGAAGCGGAGTAGGGATTGGCGGTTCGATGGCGAGGTTTGGAATAAAAGGGAATGTTCTATACGTGGTTGATATGAACACTCTTAAGGTATTCGATATTACCAACAAAACAACACCTTCAAAGGTTAATGATATCTATCCCGGCTGGAATGTGGAAACCATGTTCCTTGCCGGAAATAACATGTTTCTTGGTACAACGACAGGTATGGCAATTTTTGATATCTCAAATCCAACCTCACCGGTATGGCAGACTTTTTTTACTCATGCCAGGAGTTGCGACCCTGTAGTTGTTGATGATACTCTTGCTTATATAACACTCAGGACCGGAACAAATTGCGGTGGTAATCTGAATTGTCTTGATGTTGTCAGCATAAAAAACATTAATCTGCCAAAAACTGTAATGTCTTACTTCATGACCAATCCTCATGGGTTAGGCAAGGATGGTGATCTGCTTTTCATCTGCGATGGCAGTGCAGGGTTGAAAGTTTATGATGCAGCTGATCCGAAGAATATTCAGGATATTGCTCTGATGAGCACTATTCCTGTAGTGAAATAGTAGATACTCCCAATTTTGGTATACCTTTAATAGCAACATTCTCAATTTCAATTTTTTATCCACCCTGCCCCTCCAGGGAGGGGATTATTTTGTTTACATACTGCTATACTCACCTTTGCACCTTTGTACCTTTACGCCTTTAACACCTTTCTTTAGTTTCATTCTAAATTAGAAACTATGACATTTGTAAGTTTTTTATAAAAAGTATTGTTATTAATTTAACACCCTCTAAAAATCACTTTTAGATTGTTAAAAAACTTGTTTAATTACCTAAAAATCAAATAGAAATGTATCAAGTAGGAAATCTAGTTAAGGAGTTGTCTGACAAACATGGTCGCTTGCGCGAGAGCCTTATGCCAATTCTTCAGGAGATTGTACAAAAACATAATTATCTCACTGATGAGGCTATGGTTGAAGTTGCAAGGGAACTCGATATTTCAGCGGCTGAAGTTTACGGAACAGCTTCCTTTTACACCTTTCTCGACACTCAGGTGAAAGGCAAATATGTAATAAGAGTTTGTAAAACAATTACATGCTCAATGAAAGGGAAAAGTGATATTATTCAAACTCTTGAGGAAATGCTTAAGATTAAAGTGGGCGAAACAACAGCCGACAAACAATTCAGCCTCATTGAGACTAACTGTATCGGGTGGTGCCATAAAGCACCGGCTATTCTCATCAATGAGATGCCTTATACTGAGTTAACCCCCGAAAAGGTGAGTGAGATTATAAAAGATTATATGCAAAAATAAAAATCCGGCAAAATAATGGAAAAAAAAGGATTAAATAAGGTTGACCTTATATTCGAAAAAATCGAACCAAAAGAGGTTCTGATAAAAGCTTTCAAAATGACCAGCGCTGAGATAATTCAAAATATATTGGAATCAGGCCTGAAAGGGCGGGGAGGCGCTGGCTTTCCTACTGGTTTAAAATGGAAATATACTGCCGCTGAAAAGAGCTCTGAGAAATACATAATTTGTAATGCCGACGAGGGAGAACCCGGGACGTTCAAGGATCGCGAGATACTCGACAGAGTCTCGAATAAAGTTCACGGCGGTATGGCAATAGCCGGGAAAGCAATCGGTGCAAAAAATGGCATTGTATATCTCCGGGGTGAATACAGGTATCTCTTACCAAAACTCATGATTGAACTCGAATCGTTCCATAAAATGATAAAAGAGATTGGTTATGAATTCAATATTGAATACAGGATGGGTAGCGGAGCATATATATGCGGTGAGGAAAGCGCCCTCTTTGAGTCCATAGAAGGTAAGCGCGGCGAACCTCGTAATAAGCCACCATATCCTACTGTGTCAGGTCTCTTTGAAAAACCGACTTCAATAAATAATGTTGAGACTCTCGTAACTGCCATGATGATATTGCAGCATGGGGCGAAAAATTTCATACAGTATGGAACAAAAGATTCAAGAGGATCAAAAGTTTTTTCTGTTTCAGGAGATACACCAACACCCGGAATATTCGAACTTGAACTTGGTATGACTGTCCAGCAGTTTGTTAATGAATTTGGTGATGGCGATACCAAGGCAGTTCAGGTTGGAGGCGCTTCAGGTTTTTGCGTACCAAGAAAGAAATTTGCCGAGACTATCATTGGTTTCGAAGGTGTTCCTACAGGAGGATCAATGAAGCTTTTCAACAGCTCAAGGTCAATGTATAATGTTCTTCATAATTACCTTGAATTTTTTACCGAGGAATCATGTGGTCAGTGTACCCCATGCCGTGTCGGTTGCCAGCAATTGCTATTAGGTGTTGAAAAAGTCAAGAAAGGTGAGGCCAAATCAACTTACCTGACTGAACTTGTAAAATTGGCAGACACTATGAAGATCGCTGCTAAATGTGGTCTCGGACAGTCAGTAGGAAATGCTTTCAAATCGATTGTTGGCAACTTCAGGGAAGAGATCATCTATTAATCAATTAATCAAAATCGAAGAATCATGATAAATCTACTTATAAATGACCAGAAGGTATCGGTTCAGGCGGGAACAACGGTTCTTGCAGCGGCAAAAAAACTAAAAATAAACATTCCGACTTTATGTAATCACGATGACCTTTGTGTAGCAGGAAACTGCCGGGTTTGCGTTGTTGAGCAAAAAGGAGCAAGGACGCTTATTGCATCATGTGCTACTCCTGCATCCGAAGGAATGGAGATACACACCAACACTCTTAAAGTACGTAATGCCCGTAAACATATTGTTGAGCTTCTGCTCTCAGAGCACAGAGCAGATTGCACAAAATGTTACAAAAACCAGAATTGCGAACTACAGACTCTGGCCAATGAATTTGCTTTTGGCGATCATATTTTCCTTGACCTGGTTGAAAATAAAAAATATAATATAGACAGATCTTCTCCATCCTTTATCAAGGACGACAGCAAATGTATCCGCTGCCAACGTTGTGTAAGAACTTGTTCAGAATTACAGTATATATCTGCAATAGCTGTTGCCAATAAAGGCGCTCATCAGAAAATATCATCGTTCCACGACAGACCAATGAGCCACGTTGTCTGCACCAACTGCGGTCAGTGCGTGAACCGTTGTCCTACAGGCGCTCTTGTTGAAAAAACATATATCGACCAGGTATGGGATGCTATTTATGATCCGGATAAACACGTTGTTGTACAGACCGCTCCAGCTGTAAGGGTTGCATTAGGTGAAGACTTAGGATATGATCCGGGCGAAAGGGTAACAGGTAAAATGGTAAATGCACTCAGGCAACTGGGATTCAACTCGGTTCTTGATACCGATTTTAGCGCCGACCTGACAATCATGGAAGAGGGTACAGAACTCCTGGTACGACTGAAGAAAGCCCTGGTTGACGGTGATAAGAAAATCTCCCTCCCGATGTTCACATCATGTTCACCCGGCTGGATAAAATTTATCGAACATAAATACCCCGAGTTTCTTCCGAATCTGTCTACCTGCAAATCGCCACAACAAATGTTCGGGGCATTGGCTAAAACATTCTATGCTAAGAAGCGTAATATAGACCCGTCTAAAATAGTCTCGGTATCGATAATGCCATGCACAGCCAAGAAATTTGAAGCTGACAGACCCGAGATGAGATCAAGCGGATTCAAAGATGTCGATTATGTTCTGACTACCCGCGAACTTGCGGTTATGATCAAGCAGGCTGGTCTCGATTTCAGGAACCTTGAAGAGGCAAAATGCGATTCAATAATGGGCGATTCAACAGGCGCTGCAGTAATTTTCGGCGCAACAGGAGGTGTTATGGAAGCTGCATTACGTACTGCTTATGAGATCGTTACAGGTCGGGAAGTTCCGTTTGGTAACCTGAACATAACTCCTGTGAGAGGTATGGATGGAGTTAAAGAAGCTACAATTAAGATTGAGGGATGTGTTGATGACTGGAAATTCCTGGAAGGTGCGGAACTCAAAGTAGCTATTGCACACGGACTTGTTAATGCCAATAAAATCATGAAGAAGGTAAGGGAAGGGAAAGCTCCTTATCACTTTGTTGAGATTATGGCGTGCCCCGGTGGATGTATCGGAGGCGGAGGGCAGCCTATTCCTACGAACATGCAGATCAGGGAAAAACGTATGAAAGCCATTTACGCTGAAGACGAGCACATGGTTCTTCGTAAATCGCACGAGAATCCCGATGTTATTGCCATCTACAAAGAGTTCCTCGACAAGCCAAACAGCCATAAGTCGCACGAACTGCTTCATACACATTATGTTGAACGCGACAACTACTAACCCTACCTTTTTAAATAAGGAAGCCGGCGAATAATAGCCGGTTTTTTTTATCCTATTATGTCAAGAATATGTTGTATGTCTATGTCTTTCAGTGGGTTATTGCTTGATATGAAGGTATCGGCCAGCTTTGATTTTTTCTCCTGAAGCCTGACTATCTTTTCTTCAATGCTATTGCTTGTAATATACCTGTACACGAATACACTTTTATCCTGGCCTATCCTGTGGGCACGGCTCATTGCCTGCATTTCGGAAGCAGGGTTCCACCATGGATCAAGTATAAAAACATAGTCGGCTGCAGTGAGGTTAAGCCCAACACCCCCGGCTTTAAGTGAAATGAGGAATATTTTATTCTCCGGATCATTCTGGAAGTTGTTAACTATTTTTTCCCTGTTAATGCTTGCTCCGGTCAACATAGCAAACCGTGTTCTTTTCTTATTTAATTCTTCGGCGTACAGATCAAGATGCTTGACAAATGAAGAGAAGACCAATATTTTATGTCCTTCTGATATAACACTTTCCATGTCCTGAAGAACTATTTCAAATTTGCCTGAACCATAAGCATAATTGTCATAGGCCATTACAGGATGATTGGATATCTGCCTCAGTTTCATCAACCCCTGCAATATCACAATAGCCGATTTTTCCAGACCGTTTGATGCAATGTTATTAAGAATGCTGTTTCTGACGGATGATTTTTCTTCATCGTATAATTTATCCTGCTCATCTGTCATATCGCAGAAAACTGTCTGCTCTGTTACCGGAGGCAGGTTAAGGGCAACCATATCTTTTGTACGTCTGAGGATAAATGGCTTGATAATCTTCCTGAGTTTTACTTCTTTTTCATCATCTCCCATTTTTTCAATTGGTTTTACAAATTCTCTGCGAAAGAAGGAGAGGGACCCAAGTAGTCCGGGATTAACAAAATTCAATTGTGTCCATAGGTCTGTCAGAGAGTTTTCGACCGGTGTTCCCGTGAGGACAAGCTTAAATTCCGATTCGAGACGGGTTACCGTTCTGTACAACATTGAAGCCGGATTTTTAATTACCTGGCTCTCATCAAGAATGATATAATGAAATGAAAATGAACTTATTAAGTCAATATCCTGTCTTATGGTATGATAACTCGACAGGATTATATCAAAATTTTGAAAATATGAGGTTGATTTTTTTCTCTGATTACCTTTGTAGCTGTAAACCATCATTTCAGGAACAAATCTTTTGATCTCATTTTCCCAGTTATAAATAAGCGATGCAGGCACTATTATAAGTGAAGTGAGTTTTGGTCCGGGCTTTCCGAACAAGGTCAGATCAGATTGTGCTTCAGGTCTCTCCGCGGGGATCATGTTTTCCCTGTTATGCTGCAGGAGGGCAAGGGTCTGGATCGTTTTTCCAAGACCCATATCATCGGCAAGGCACCCACCCAACCCGGCTGTTTGTAGAAAATGCAACCAGTTAAGACCATCAGCCTGATATTGTCTCATCATGCCGTTAAGCCCGGTGGGAGGCTGAAGAACCGGTATCTGATCGGGAATAAGCAATTTTTCAAGTTTTTCGAATCCCCGACGCCCTTCATCATTGAAAGTGTCGGTAAGTAATGAAAAATGTTGTTTATGAATTCTCAGGGAATCTTCGGAGATTTTTCCGAACTCAAAAATGTTTTTGTACCTCGAAAACCACGTTTCTGGTAATATAGCAATCGATCTATCAGGTAACTCATATTCCCTGATACCTTCCAGTATATTTTTTCTGAACCGGTTAAACGGGATTTCCCAATCACCGATTTTAACTATTGCTTTAAGGTCAAACCAGTCATTTATCAGTTGAGTGCTCATCTCAATATTTACAGGCAGTAAATTATAATTGAGGTCAAGCCTCGATGTCAGAACAAACCCTGAATCAGTAATTTCGGAATAATTACGATTGACAGTTTCTATCATTGCATATAATTCATCCTTCTGTTTACTGTTTCCGGAAACCGGGTAAAAATTAATATCATCATCCGAAAAAAAGCCAAGTTCACCTAAGGTGTTACGGCATCGTTTTTCCCAATCAAAATCGCGCTGGTATTTTCTGAAAATGAAATTCTCGCCTTTTTTATCAAACAATGTAAAGGTGTTTGAGCGTTCGTTAGTGAAAATTTTGTTTCCCGTATAATTATATTTTAATATAAGCACGGGGGTCCCGTCCAGTCCTGTTTCAAGCTCAATAATGGCCTCTTTATCTGGTGTGAACTCAATTATTTCAAAACCGGAGCCTTCTACTTTAAAACTATTTACAGCATTTAGCACAAAACCACTAAAATATTTCAATTCAGTTTTTTTCGGAATCAGAATGTTTTCTTTAACCAGGAAGGGTTTCAACTTGGAGCCATCCACATCTGAAACAAATAATACCCGGTGTTCCTCTCTGATCAGACAAGGCGACATGCAAAGAATATCGATGGAACTTCTGATCATATCAATGAGTTTGCCTCCGGTTTCAAGGCTGAGATTATAAGTGGTTTGTTCCTCATTTCTTGTGAATCTGAAAACAGGTACAGCATTATCTTCACTCAGGTAAAGCATATCTTCCAAATGAAGCGTATCCGCCTTTGTCCTTTGATAATAAACAGGAATATTTTCGTTTCTTGAGATTGTGATGCATTTATAGATTCTTCTTTCAATATAAGGTCTTATAAATTTCTCCAGCTTCTCCGGAGTTACCTTTTCAAGAAATTCCTTTACGGTTTTATCTTTTGAAAATAACTTGAACAGATTTCTGTCTTTATATTCATTAATAATCTTTACAACCTCTCGCTCTTCTGATGTGAGAGTACTTAATGTATCGATGTTGGGGAAAGGGGAGAGACATTCTGATAATTTATAATATCTTTTGTTAGGCTCATTTTGAATAATATAAGGTAACAGGACTGATCCCCATAACCTATGGTGGGTAAGTAAAATTGCAAAGAGCTTTATTTTTTTTTCTGACCCGGTTTCCAAAACTCTGAATTTGAAATATCCTGCAATGTTGGTTAATACCTTTCAATTATCAAAGCAATTATTTCTTAGATTTGTTATTAATAACGAATTTCTTTTCCCTTTTTTCAACCCCTTCCCCCTAAAGGGCGTTTGAAATCCCTTCTCTTAGTTAGCCCCTTCAGAGCCTGTCCCGAAAAGCGGTAGGGGATAGGGGGGGTAAATTAAGGGAAGGGTGCTTGATTAATAATAAATTAAGACCAACAAATTAAGTCGCTATTTTTGGATCATTTATAAAACATAAGCATTTTATCTATTACTTAGACTACAAATAGAATTACAATAGGTGGACATACTACTACATATACACTACGATAATAATTAATAATATTTACAGCACACTACTTATAATATATAATACACTTTAATACAATTAAATACATAATTACAATACACTACAATAATATTATATATTAGTTTTAAGTATACTATATAATATTACATTCTTAGCAATATTGTGTAACTTGCCCCAATATTTCTTTATTCATTGGCATTATGTTTAATTTCAAACATGCAAATAAATCAATCGATTTGATTGAACAATTTCTTACCCTTATTGACCAAGGCAGTCTGATATTTAAAGATGGCGTTAAAAACTATCTTCAGGGAAATCGGGAGAATTTCGAGGATAACCTCAAAACCCTTTCCAATTTATCATCTGAAGCCAATATAAAAAAGAGAGAGCTTGAAAATGTTTTGTACACGCAATCGCTAATGCCCCAGCTTAGAGGAGATATTTTGGAACTTTTCGATAAATTGAATAATATAATAGACCTCGCAAAATCAAACTTATTCGAATTTGACCTTGAAGTACCATTTATACCCAGCGAATTAAATCAGGATTTGACAAAACTCACGGAATTATCTGTTTTTTCGATAGATTCTTTAATTCATGCTGCAAGGGCATATCTGAGGAATCCCGAATCGGTAAAAGAGCAATTACATAGAGTTTATCTATATGAAAATGAGGCTGATAAGCTTGCTGCTTCAATAAAGAGAAGAGTATTTCAGGATATGCCTCAGTTAAAACTAAGTGAGAAGTTTCATTTAAGATACTTTACACTACATATCGAGATATTGTCAGATGTAGCTCAACAAGCTGCCGATCTGCTTTCGATAATGGCAATAAAAAGAACTATTTAAAAACAGATGGTCCTCGTATTATTCATCATTTCAAGTGGATTATTCCTGGGTTGGTTGTTAGGGACAAACGACACAGTAAGTTTATTTGGGACTTCTATCAGTTCAAAAAATATTAATCTTGAAAAGGCTGCTTTTATTTCCGGCTTTTTTATCATACTTGGCGCAATATTTCAAGGGAGGGGCACAACAGCCTCAATACATGGCCTTGGAAATATTTTCGAACCTGCAATTGCTTTTTCTATTGCTCTCTGCGCTGCAATTGTTGTACTCATTTTAATAAAAGTTAAACTTCCTGTTTCAACAAGCCAGGCAATTGTTGGAGGAATAATCGGATGGAGCATTTTCACACAGGGAGGAATAGATTTTCATTTATTATTCAAAATTGTTTCTGCCTGGATACTGGCTCCGGTTATCGGAATAATCTTAAGCGCTATTCTTTTTGTTCTGGTGCGATGGTTAATGAGGAGGTCACATATTCATGTTATCACGCTCAATTCATATTTGCGTATTGCTTTAATACTGGTAATTTCTCTGGCTGCCTTTGGTTTAGGTGCAAATAATATTGGAAACGTAATAGGGGTTTTTTCCAACTTTTCGCCCAATATGTTTATTGATTTTGGATTCTTCTCTATTGATGGGCTGCAAATTCTTTTTTTACTTGGTGGAATTTCGATAGCATCTGGCATATTTACCTATAAGTGGCGCTCAAACGGTACCAGTGAAGGCATTCTCTCTCTGACTCCTGAGGCAGCCATAGTTGTGCTTTTATCACAAGCCCTGGTATTATTCATGTTTTCATCGTCATGGTTAGCCGGTATATTTGTCTCTGCAGGCTTGCCGCCTTTCCCGTTGGTTCCGGTTTCAAGTACTCAAATTGTTGTAGGAGCGGTAATAGGAATTGGAATAATTAAAGGCGCACGCGAGATAGAATTCAAAACACTTGCCGGTATAGGTCTTGGTTGGATAATAGCTCCATCAGGTACAGGGTTGCTTACATATAGTGTACTTTTTGTATTTCAGCGGTTTTTTGATTTCCCATTGGTAAATAAACCTCTGTCTATTTCTTCCGGACAATCCAAATTCAATGATTTCCTTGATCATTTGTATACTATCAACATGGTTTTGCCAGGGATTATAATTCTTTCGGCAACTTTTATTCTTGTTTTCATATACCTCTTTTTCAGGCAACAAAAACTCCGACTTAAAGTTGAAAAGGATATGCTTATTCAACAAAATCAGCTTTACCAATCCCAAAAAGCAATTAATGAGCTGGAAATGAAGACAATATGGATGGAAAATGAAGCTCTTAATGTAAAGCTCCAGGTAAAGCGCAAAGAGTTCATAGACGTAGCCCTGAATATTAATGAGCAAAGAATATTTCTTGAAAAAATCTCATCGGGGATAAATCAAATAGACAAGATATCCGAACAGGAAGGGCGATCTGAAAAACTGAAGGAATTGTCTTTATTAATCAAACAAAAAATGTCGTTTTCTCATGAAAAAAAAGAGTTTTATCTGCAGATTGAAGATATTCACAAAGATTTTCACATGAAGCTTAAAACAACCTTTCCTAATCTTACTGATCTGGAAAAACGATTAGCCGGATTGTTGCGGTTAAATCTTTCAACTAAAGAAATATCATCGCTTTTAAATATTTCATCTAAAAGTGTTGAAGTAGCACGATACAGACTTAAGAAAAAATTGAGTTTACAAAAAGATAAATCGCTCATTGATTTTATTAATAACCTATAATTTTAATCCTTTTAAGTATGAAAACAAATGACAGATTTTTTATCGTCTTGCTACTGTTGGCTTCAATATGCTGGAGCAGTATTGCCAGTGGGCAGGAAAAAGATACCGTAAGGTACAATGCCTATGGTCAGAAAGTGACCCGACAACCATTAATTGGTGAATACAGGAATGGTATTTTAGTATTCGAATCCGTTGATCAAAATTACAGGACATGGTTCGATTTGAGAGTCAATTTTGATGGTGCGCATTATTTCGACAAGAATGCACTGAATGAAATTGGAAGTGGATTCACTATCCGTCGTTTGCGTTTTGCAATGAAAACCATTCTTTATAAACATTGGACCGGCGAAGTTGATTTAAATTTTGCAGGAGGCCAGCTCGACGTTAAAGATGCGTTTATCGGTTACAAATCTGATAAACAAAACTACTATTTCAAAGCAGGCTATTTTAAGGAACCCATTTCAATGGAAACGACTACAACGTCAAGGTATCAGACTTATATAGAAGAACCCTTTATGACTGAATTTGCACCGGCACGTCAATTGGGCTTGAATTTTTCAAAATGGGGCACTAAGTATTTAGGTGTTATCGGTGTTTCTTTTAACGATGTTGAGAATCTGGAAGTTACTACCTGGTCTCAGGATGATAATAAAGCAAATGGGACAGACGAAGGTTATTCTGTTACGGCAAAAGGTGTTTTTCGCCCAATAAATAAAGACGATAAACTCATTCACATTGGAGTATCAGGCTCATACCGTACACCAAAAACAAGCTGGGAGTTTCCAAATACTTACCGGGTATCGCTCAGAGATATGACAAATATAAGCCGTAAGAAATTCTTAGATACAGACGATATTCCAAACGTTAAATCAAATATTTTATTTGGTGGCGAGTTAGCTGCCAGTTACAATAACTTCAAATTCGCAAGTGAGTACATGCTTACAAAATTAAACAGGGAAACAGGATTTGAAAATTATCAAGCGAGTGCTTTATTTGCATCAGTATCTTACCTGGCTTTTGGAGGTAAATATGCATACAACAACGAAGAAGGTGAATTTACCCAGGTTTCGAGAGGGAAAGAATGGGGCGACATAGAATTAGCATTACGTTATGATTACATCAACCTGAACGATACCAAAGCTCAGATTATGGGTGGAAGTGCAAACGGGTACACTGCCGGCATTACTTACTATGCCAACCCCAATGTGAAATTTATGGTCAACTATTCCTATATTAACCACGACAGGTATGCAAATGGTAGAGGAAGTCTCTTTGTGGGTACAGATTCAAACGGCGACCTGACAAAAGACTACACGAAGGTTACTGAAACCGGAAGGAAAGCCGGTGATGACTATGGCTTTATTCAGGCAAGAATTGAAATTGATTTTTAGAACTATTAATTTAATAAACGTAAAGAAATGAAAACGAAATTGTTTTTAACAGTACTTTCAATTGCCGTGATTCTGATGTCTGGCTGCGTGAAAGATGAAATATATGTTGGACCTCCAACCATTGCCGGTGTAACTATTAATCCCATGGCTCCGGGTGCCACCGATGAGGTTATTGTAACAGCACAAATAAGTGATCTAAAAGGAATTAGTAGTGCTAAATTATTCTATAAAATTGGCTCAGGAAGTTTTATTTCAGTTGATATGACTGCCGGAACTCCTGCTTCTACCTATACCGCGATAATTCCCACCCAACCATTGAGTACCGTTGTTGCATATTACCTTCAGGCAACGAATGTATCAAATCTTACGGCGGTTTATCCTGCAAATGCACCAACCAGCACATCTGGTTACACGGTAGGTGCTCCGGCTATTGTTATTAATGAAGTTTTTTCACGAGGGGTTGTTTCTGACCCTGACTGGATTGAATTATACAACAGTTCGAATACAGCCGTTGATATTAGCGGTTATAAAATTTACGATGCTGGCGGACATGATGCCACGAAACCTAAAATGGTAATTCCTGCCAGTACAACTATGGCCGGCAAAGGATATTATGTGATTGTGGTTGATGATGCCGCTACGGCAAATCCTACCGGATCAAATTTTGGTTTAAGCAGTACCGGCGATGAGGTATGGCTCGAAAGTGCAGCCGGTTTTGTTATTGATAATGTACCTATTCCCGCGATTCCAATTGCAACCAATTCGTATGGCAGAAAACCCGACGGTTCGGCCACATTTGAAATTTTAACCACTGTTACCAAAAATGCACCGAATAGCGCCACTTCAGCAACTATTACAGGTTTGGCAATCCTTCCATTGGCACCAAAAGCAGCCGATGTAGTTACTGTAAGCGCTACAGTTACTGACGCTCAGGGATTATCTTCAGTAAAACTATGGTATAAAATCGGGGCCGGAACATATGCCTCACTTACAATGACAGCTGTAGCGAATGTTTATAGCGGGGTTATCCCGGCACAGGCAGCCGGAAGCGTGGTTTCTTACTATTTAGAAGCAATTAATTCAGTGCCATTAACATCATATTCACCGGAAACGGCTCCAACAACCGCGGCAACCTACACTGTTGCATCACCTCCGGTAATTACTGGACTGGCAAAAAATCCTGTTGTGCCAGGTGCTACAGATCCGGTTGTGGTCAGTGCTACAATAACTGATGCTGTCGGTTTTGGTACGGTAAAATTATATTATAAAGTTGGGGCTGGCAGTTATTCTCCAATAACAATGACAGCTACAGGCAATGTATATAGCGCGACTATTCCCGCCCAGGTAGCAACAAGTATTATATCATATTATGTTGAAGCTATTAACACTGTACCTTTAACCTCTTATGCACCTGCTACTGCTCCGGCAACTCCTGCAACGTATACCGTTTCATCGCTTTCTTCAATTACCGGTATGGCCATTACTCCTACTGTTCCTACCCCTTCTGATATTGTTACCGTAAGCGCTACAATAACTGACATCCAGGGCATTAGCGTATCAAAACTGTATTACAAAATTGGAGCAGGAAGCTATACTTCATTAACTATGACAGCTGTTGGTGATGTATATAGTGCAAACATACCTGCCCAGGTAGCCGGTACAGTTGTTTCATATTATATTGAAGTAACTAATGTTTCATCCCTGAAAACATATGCTCCTGCAACAGCTCCCGCAACAGCATCTACTTATACTGTTGCCGGGTCACCGGTAATCTCCCTCATGGGTAAGACACCTTCAACACCAACGTCTCTTGATCAGGTTACTGTTAGTGCAACAGTCACCGGCATGATTCCAACCGGAACTGTAAAACTTTTTTATGCTATCGGTACTGGATCATATACTGAATTAGCCATGACTCCAGTCGGCGATGTTTACAGTGCGATTATACCACAACAACCCGCACCAAGCACAATTTCATATTACATTGAGGCGAAGAACAGTGCTAGCCTGGTAACGGTACTCCCTGCTGGAGCACCAACCACTCCTGATACATATTCGATTCTCGGACCATTGGTTCTAAATGAAGTTTGTGGATCGCAAATTCCTGATGATGACTGGGTTGAGTTTTACAATTCATCAGGCGCCGAATTAGATATCAGCGGATTTAAAATAATAAAGGATGGAGCAACTACAATTTGGACCGCTCCGGCAGGAACAAAAATTGCAGCTAATGGCTATGCTGTGGTTCCTACTTTAGTATCGGAAGGATATGGATTGTTAACCGCAGGTGTTTCAAATACCAAAGCTGTTAAGCTTGAACTTAAAACTGCAGGGGATGTATTGCTAAGTTTTATTCAAAAAACGGCTTCAAATCTTGGTGGTGCAAGTGGACACACAACTGGAGGTAGTTATGCCAGAATTCCCAATGCTACTGGCGATTGGACTGTTACAACTGCATGTACAAGAGGTACAACAAATCCATCGAGTAAATAATTTGAAAGCAAGTTGCATGAAAGTGCAACTTGCTTTTTCTTTACAAAACATAGTCAGAACAAAATCAATTTCGATTAATTTCATTCTATGGGCAAACTTCTCCTATGTTCACTGTTAATTCTTGCGGAAATTCCGGGGGCTTGCGTTCGCGATGAAGTTTTCACACCTGATGATCCGGGGAACAATGGCACTATTCGCGACAGTGTTTTTGTACTTACAATACCTGAGCCATCTGATTTAACATTCACAAGCACAAATAATTCGTTTTTTACGGTGAGTGATAATACAGGGAATATTTATGAAATCTCGAAGAAAGGAGATGTTCTGAAGACATTCGATTTTACAGGCAACGACCTGGAAGGAGTTTGTATTGATAAAATAAACGGTGATATTTATGTTGCCCAGGAACGACTTGGTCAGATCGTTCAGCTTTCATCAACGGGTTCAGTAAAACAAACCATAACACTGGCAAACTATAAGCCCGCTGATACAAACAGCAGTCTTGAAGGCATCTCTAAAAATGGAGATACACTTTATATTGTAAAAGAGAAAAATCCAGGACTCCTGATTAAATTTCACCTTATAACTAAAAGCTGGTCATCAATATCACTCTCTTTTGCTCTCGACTTTTCGGCAATAAGCTACGATGCTTCCGATAACACACTCTGGATATTAAGTGATGAATCGCATGCTTTATTTCATTGCGATTTACAGGGCAACCCCTTTTCAAAACAAAACGTTGAAGTTACTCAACCCGAAGGAATTGCCATTGATCACGTTGCGAACAGCGTCTGGGTTGTGGGTGATAGTGATAAGAAACTTTTTAAAATTGTTTTGAAACAAATAAACTTATAAATACATTAACATGGCAAACGAAGAATTAAAAATTGGCGAGATTTCCAAACCGAGGTTTGAATTTCGTTCATTCGGGCAAAATTTCGAGACGGCATCTAAACGCATGGCCCGGTTATCTGTTCCAATCCCCGAAAAAGTATGGGAACGCTATTCCGATGAGATTTATATCCTCTCCCGCACAAATGATATAAACAATACCAAAGTGCGAGACGGGAAAATGGACATCAAAACATATATTCAGACTGTTGATGGACTTGAACAATGGAACCCATTGATGAAAGGAGAATTCCCTATTAAGGCTTCAGTTCTGAAAAACGAGGTATTCCCGGCATTTCAGGTACAGATGCCTGAATTGAAGAAAGATGTCTATACATTCGAAGAATTTATGGAGATGATCTATAAACATCCCGATCTGGCCGCAGTAAAAGTACATAAACAGCGTTTTGGCTTTATGGTAAACAATACCATTTGCGAATGGGGCGAAGTACTTATCAATGGTGCCAGGTTAGTAACTATCAACTCTGAGTCGACTGAAGTTGGGGATATTAAGAAAACAGTTAAAGATATTGGGCTCGAAGGAGTAGAAAATATCAATTATTTGCAGGCCATTAAGCGAGTTATAGGGATGATTAACAAGCCACTGGCAAACTAAGTATTTAAGTTTTAAAAGTTTTAAAAAAAAATATTATGGCACAGGAAATAGAACGCAAGTTTCTGGTTAAAGGCGATTTCAAAAAAGATGCTTACAAAGAAACACGAATAACACAAGGCTACTTATCGTCAGTTCCTGAGAGAACAGTTCGTGTCAGGATTAAGGGGAGCCAGGGTTATATTACGATTAAAGGAATCGGAAATGCCTCAGGGGCTAGCAGGTACGAGTGGGAAAAAGAAATCCCGGTAAGCGAAGTAGAAGCGCTTTTACAAATATGCGAACCCGGGGTAATTGATAAAACCCGCTACCAGGTAAAATCGGGAATCCATACTTTTGAAGTGGATGAGTTCTATGGCGAGAATCAGGGTTTAATAGTTGCTGAGGTAGAGTTAAGTACTGAAGATGAAGCGTTTGTAAAACCAGTCTGGCTAAACGAAGAGGTAACCGGCGATTCGAAGTACTATAACTCTATGTTGATGAAGAACCCATTTACCAAATGGTAGTTCAATAACTCAGTTCTTGTTTTGTAAGAGATACTGGAGACTTATGCCTGACCGCGCTGGAGGATTCCGGTTTGCCGTGGGTTAAATTCAGATTGTTTTCCCGTTAGTTATAAAATTTACATGAAAAGCAAAATGACAGATCAGACTAAAAGCATGCAGCATGAAGAGCCAGCCGACGTACTGGATATGCATATTTACCGTATCGAAAAGCTCCCAAAACGTAACAAAACAAATTTAGAGAAATGGCTGACTTATATCGGACCACCATTAGCAATCATTTCATTTGTCCTGTTTGCGTATGTATTGAAATTGCCCTTTTTGCTGAATATAGATCCTTCCCATTTGACAGAAGAGGCAAGGCAGGTATTTGATAAAATTGGGCTGGAAGCATTTTCAAGGATTAATGCAATCATGCTGGGCATTTTTGTGGCAGGAATAATTCTCTGGATAACAGAATCACTTCCAAACTATCTCACTTCACTCATTCTTATTGTTACTCTGGTGCTTACCGGTGTGCTTCCTGAAAAAAAGGCTTATGCCGAATTGGGAAATACTGTGATGTGGCTCAATATTATGTCGTTTGTTTTGGCAAGTATGCTGGTTGCTACCGGTGTAGCTAAAAGATTTGCTTTATGGTTTATCCTAAAATTCGGAAAAAATGCGGGAACGATATTTTTAAGTTTCATATTCATAAATATTGTTTTATCAGCATTTATTTCAGCAACAACGGCCAAGGCGGCAATATTACTGCCTATTTTCATGGTTATAGCGGCCATTTATGGTGCACGTGGTGGAGAGCACCGCAATAATTTTGGACGGAGTGTTGTCCTGCAGAATTTATTTTATATCAACATTGGAGCAAGTGGATTCCTGACAGGGTCAGGCGCCAATCTATTGGCAGCCGCCCTTATTGGAGGAGCAATAGGAGGAAGAGTATTTTTCAGCGACTGGATGATGGCGATGTTCCCGATAATGATTTCAATTATGCTTTTGGGATACTTACTTGCCATGAAAGTATTTTTCCCGCTTGCTCCTTCTGAGCGCCTGCCTCAAATTGAAGGAGGTATGGACAGGTTAAGAAGCGAATATGCCAAACTTGGCAAAGTCAGTTTTCTGGAAAAAAAAGCTGTCGTTATTTTTCTTCTTATACTGGGGTTTTGGGCAACAGACAAATTACATGGTGTCAGTCCAACCGCTGTTGCCTTTGTTGGAGCAATAATTGCTCTGCTCCCACGGGTTGGAGTTGTAAAATGGAACGATGTTGATATTCCATGGCATTTAATGCTGTTTTCTGCCGGAGCATACGCACTTGGTGCAGGTTTTGCAGCTACCGATTTCCCCTCAATCAGCGTTAATGTTTTTTTCGATAGTATTGGAATTGGTAATGAAACTCCTTTTTGGGTACTGTATTTACTGCTTACCGGAGTTATGGTTTTTAGCGCCCTCCTGTTCGAATCAAAAACCATGAGGGCAATGATATTTGTTCCTATCGCAATTGGTGTTGCCGGAAGGTTTAATCTGAGCATAATAAGCCTGGCTCTTCCCGTTGCTTTTATGATAGAACATGTTTATGTTTTTCCATTCAACAGCAAACCTGCTGCCTTGCTTTATGAAACCGACCATTATAGTATTTCAGATTCTTTTAAATTTGGAATAACTATGATGCTAATTTCATGGTTGTTAATTATTCTCGCCGGTGAAACCTGGTTTAAAGTATTAGGAATTACACCAAATGGCGTATTTGGCATTTTTTAAATAAGAAAAATGCTTATTAAGATATACAACGATATTGTCAATTTTCTGAGTTTTGCAGGGAACCTCAGAGCTTTACGTACAAAAATAAACATTAGTATAGATTTACCGGAAGTAATTGCCGAATTTCCCGATTCACATCCCAGGGGCTTCATAAAAGAATTTAAAAAACGAAGGACCACCATTGTCGAAACATATTTAAAGATCACAAATAGCCTCGATTCTGCCAGCTACAACCAAAGGATTCATGCTTTGAGCCTGCTAGCTGAACATATCATTTATTCACGTACATTGAAAATGCCGCTTAATGCTGCAAGAGTTCAACTTGCGCTGATGAAGGAAGTTGTTAAAAACCGCGATAATAAACGTGTTCAGCTTGAATTAATGCGCGATTTTACAGTTTCTTCATTTGGACATCCCCGGACAATCAGGCACTTCCTTAAAAAACTCGATATTATTGAGGTTCCGGAAACAGGTGAAGAACTAAAAGATTTAAAAATGGGATGGGACTTTCATGTTCACGACAACACGTCATATGGACGAAAATTACCTACCCAGTTAATCATAGATGCATTTATTAAGGGGATATCTGAATTAACTATAGTTTACAACAATCTCGATAGGGAAGAGGCTGTTAAAGAGGTACTTGAGGCAGGCAGGATATTAGGTATAAAAGTAAATATCGCTCTGGAGTTTAGTGCCCTGACAAATGGTTTGCGTTACCATTATATGTATATTCTGCCAAATTTTTCAAGTAAAAAAGAAAAATTTAAAAAATTCCTGAAAGAGAGAACTGACAACTTTAAAGAGTTTTTAGACGAACTTGAGGAGAATGAAAAAAAGAGAGAAAAAAACATTGAGCAGCTGATTGAAAACTTTAATAATGTGCACCTTCCTCAAATCAATGAAGGTTATATCCCCAATTCGATTTATTATCTTCAGCCGATATCAATAAATGGTGAGGAGAGTACTTTTAATCACAAAATTTATTCTCGGCGTCAGCTTGGTGAATTTTTATTTCCAAAACTAAAATCAGTATTGGAAAAAAGGGCATTACAGATAACTGCCTTACAGATTCAGACTGAAAAGTCACCATCCCTCTTTACTGAACAGGAAATTGAATCAATTAAAACGCGTTATCGAGAAATACGTATGCAATTCCGGAACCTGGAACCGGAAAAAATCCGACTGGAATATTTTACAGGAAACGAATTATTAGTGTCTGAAACAGCGGTCAGCAGCCTTGAGGATATTTATTTTCTGGCAAGAAAATCCGGGGGGAATATCAAATTCATTCAACCCCTCGAGCATGGTTTGCAAGCTGCAATCGATAAAATCTTTGAAAACTTCAAAATGTTGTCGTATACCGAAATATACAACATTTATGATAGTATTGAAACTAAAGAATCAGATTTTGTGATATTTGCAAATTTTATCAGGCTGTTGAACGGGGGCGATCAAATTAGTTTAATTAACTTTTTAAATAGAAATGAGCTCCAGTTTGATCAGAAAAGACTGGAGAAAACACTGGAATATTTCAAACACAATAAGCTTATACCAGCTATTGGAAGTGATGCTGCCGGGCGTTCTACTTTGGCACCGGGGATGGGATTTGTTTTGGAGAATCGTATCACTAAACATCAAAGAAAACATTTTGCCAAAAATCATTATATGTTGCCAGACGAGATATCGGATTTAATCTTTGAACTTGCAAGGTTCCCTAAAAATCCACTCAAAAAAGGCGAAAGGCCAACAATTATCTGTCTGGGCAAACTTGATAATGGGAAACAAAACATGTTGGGCGATGAAAAAATTGAAAAGCCAATTAACCCTTTACGGGCATGGGAATACCTCAATCCGGCAATTAAGTACTTCATCTTTATTCTGATCGGATTTATCCCTGCTTATTTTACTGTTGGAATGGAGTATGCTCTTCTGTGGTTTGCTATAACCGGTTCGCGTAATATGTTTGTGGATGTGATTTCAGGAAATGGTTTTAGTCCGCGGGAATGGCACTCATACGACATCAACTGGAGCAATTTTGCAAATTCACTGTTTTGGACAGGTTTTTCAGTGCCAATACTAGGCTTTGTAAAGGCGCGTTTCGACATTGCCTGGACAGGACCGCATGAAGGTACATTGTTTGAAATATTCAAGTTCTTTTGTATAAATATCTCAAACGGAATATATCTGGCATCGCATAACTACCTGCGAGGATTCGATAAAGGCACTATAAGAGGAAATTTTTTTCGAAGCATTTTGGCCTGGCCCCTGGCAGTTGTTTTTTCGCCTTTAGGTAATGCGTTGCTTCTGCCAAGTATTGTACAAGCTAAGTTTTGGTCCGACTTTGTAGCTGCAATTATTGAAGGCACCGGAAAATACAAAAATATTATCAGGTTAAAAGACCGGATTATGAAGAAATTACTGCCCGATTTAATTAGTGAGGACGATGAAACTGAAAAGCTTGCAATGCTTGACATGATTTATTTTGTAAATGAAAGCACAAGGGCCAAAACTGCTTTAAAAAAGCAATTGATTCCGCGACAAAGCCTGTTTCGTAAATTATTAAACTGTTTTAAATGGAAAAAAGAAAGGATTGTACCAAATAAATCCTATTTTGAACTCATAAAACGAATGGATCATCGAAATCGATTTAATGAATTGATTAATTACATAATCGAACACTACAACCGGGAACAAAGTCTGTTCCTGCTTAAACTGGTATCAGAAAATTACTATAAACTGCAAAAATGGCTCCAACGAATTGACTGACATTATGATTGCAGTTCTTTTAATTGTACTGTCGCCATAAGGCAACATAACTTATTCATCTACTTTATCCCAACTTGCAGGGTTTTCTACAAAATAGCAGAAAAATCAGCCCAAAATCAAGTCTTTTTATGATAATCACAGGCACTTTTTGTGTTTTAATTTTGTAAGTGACTTATATTCAGCTATAGTTTTTCCCGATTTTCATTTGTAGTCCCCAAGGGAGTATTGATTTTCAATGATTTAAGTATTTACTTTGGGGCATGTATTTCAAAGTATCCATGCGCACCAATCCCTCCACGGGAAACTACTCGGGTTATTACCGGTTAGTTGAGAGTTATCGCAACCATCGCGACAGGGTATGCCATCGGACAATTTTGAATGTCGTCTATCTCGATGAACTGTCCACCGACCAGTTGAACCTGGGTCGAAAAAAAGGAGAAAAAGCCACCGCGAAGCGGTATAGGATGGGGGTAGAACCAGAGGGCATGGATTAGAACAAACCCTCTATTGATAAATATCTCTCACCTGTATCATAGCAGAATGTTAGGATTTTTGATCCTTTAGGAACTTCATTCAATTTTTGATTCACGGCTGCTAACGATGCTCCTGTAGATATTCCGACAAACAGGCCCTCTTCTTTTGCTGCTCTTTTTGTGAAAGTAAATGCATCTTCCTTGCTTACTTTTATTATCCCATCTAATAATTTTGTAGTTAAAATGGAAGGTATAAATCCGGCGCCTATCCCCTGTATTGGATGTTGCCCGGGGGCCCCGCCACTTAAAACGGGAGATAATTCCGGTTCTACTGCAAATACTTTCAGGTTCGGGAATTTTTTCTTTAATACTTCGGCACATCCGGTTATATGTCCACCTGTGCCTACACCTGTGATCAGATAATCGAGGCCATCAGGAAAATCTTTTATTATCTCCAAAGCCGTTGACTCTTTATGAATATTGGTATTTGAAGGGTTGTCAAATTGCATGGGCATCCATGAGTCAGGAGTTTCCCGAGTTAATTCCCTGGCACGTTCAATAGCGCCTTTCATCCCTTTTTCACGCGGAGTGAGTACAAATTCCGCTCCATAAGCGCTCATAATTTTTCTTCTTTCAAGAGACATTGATTCTGGCATAACAAGAATCAGTCTATATCCTTTTACTGCTGCCACTATTGAAAGTCCGATCCCTGTGTTCCCGGAAGTTGGTTCAATAATCACACTATGAGGTTTAAGTAATCCCTGCTTTTCTGCATCTGCTACCATTGAAAGTGCTATACGGTCTTTTATGCTGGCCCCCGGGTTGGCTCTCTCCAGCTTTATCCATACTGAAAAGCCAGGATCAAAAAGCCTGTTGATTTTAACATGAGGGGTGTTGCCTATTGTTTCAAGAATTGAATTTGCTTTCATATTTAGTTTTTAGTTCATTGAGTATTGTTATTCGTTCAAATATTTTTATTGATTTTCAAGCGCTCTTCATATTATAAAATTTATAGGTTCCTGAAAACCATTTTGGTTTTTGACAATTATTTCGCTTTTGTGATAGACCACTGAGAAAGGCGCTATACTTTCTGTGAGCCATACATTGCCACCGATAATGCTGTTTCTGCCAACAACAGTCTCGCCGCCTAAAATTGTACAGCCGGCATACAGGATAACATTATCTTCAATGGTAGGGTGTCTTTTTTTTGATGCTTTCTTTTTATCTACGCTTAATGCGCCAAGAGTAACCCCCTGATAAAGTTTTACATTGTTTCCAATAATCGTGGTTTCTCCAATGACAATACCTGTGCCGTGATCTATTGAAAGAGGACTTCCGATCTCAGCCAGAGGATGAATATCTATTCCAGTTACTTTATGAGCATATTCTGTAATCATCCTCGGAAGAAGAGGAATTGAGGATTTCGCCAGGGAATTGGCAATACGATAGCAGAAGATAGCAAAGAAACCCGGGTAAATAGCTATCACTTCAATCAGTTGTTTTGCTGCAGGATCAGATTCCAGAATAAAACCGGCATCTTTAAGTAATACTTTTTTTATGTTCTTAAGGTTATTGAAAAATTGTCGCGTAACCTCCTCCTTGTTATCCGTCATACCTGATAATATTTCGAGAATCTGATCCTGCAGATCTTTGCGGTTACTCTCTATTTCAGTATCGGTAAAAGAATGAGTGGTTGGGAATAGCAGTTCAAAAACTGATTTGATTGTCTTTTCGACCACTTTTTGATTGGGAATGGTAATGTCTGGCATGGTAAAATACTATTGATTATATCTTCCTAATATACAACATTTGATTGACAATAGTAGTTTAACTAAATGGCAAGACTGCAAGGCTGCGAGACCGCAAGACAATCATTACTCCACAATCATCCCGGCAGCAACAGTCTCATTAGTTCCTTCATCAATAAAAATCATACTTCCTGTGATGTTGTTTTTATGGTAATTGTCAAAAAATACTGGTTTTGAGGTCTTTATGCTGATTTGAGCTATATCGTTCATGTTGATGGCAATGTTTTTAAAATCATGTTCAAGTGTGTCTATGTCCATTCTATACTTAACTGATTTTATTATACAACCGGCTTCATTACTGTTTATGCGAACGAGATACCTTCCCCCGACCTTCAGGGGACGTTCATTAAACCAACAGATCATCAGGTTAATATCCTGGCTTATAAAAGGTATGTCATCTGATGCAACAAGCATATCACCGCGGCTTATGTCTATCTGATCCTCCAGCGATATTGCAACTGAATCTCCCGCAATAGTTTCTGAAAGGGTTTTCCCGAACATGTCAATGCTCTTTATCTTCGATCTGCGGAGGGATGGTAAAACAGTGACATCATCCCCCGGTCTGAATACTCCACCTGCCACCCTTCCTGCATAGCCTCTGTAATCGTGATACTCAGAGGTGTGTGGACGAATGATTGTCTGTACAGGGAAACGCTGATTCTCAGGATTTTTGTTCTTTCTGATTTCAATATTCTCTATCAGACTAAGGAAGGTTTTCCCGTTGTACCATTCCATATTCTCCGACCGGTCAACCACGTTATCACCATATTTGGCGCTAATCGGAATATAATGTGAGTCTTCAATTTGTAATTTTTTAACAAGTTTTTCAATTTCGCATTTGATATTCCTGAAAACAGTTTCTGAATAGTTTATCATATCCATCTTGTTGATACAGAATATTATATGCCTGATATCAAGCAGCGATGCGATATATGAATGTCTGATAGTTTGCTCCAGAACACCTTTGCGTGCATCAATAAGTATTACGGCAAGATCAGCAGTACTTGCACCTGTTACCATATTACGTGTATACTGAATATGTCCCGGAGTGTCGGCAATAATAAATTTTCTGGCAGGTGTTGCGAAATACCTGTAAGCCACATCTATAGTTATACCCTGTTCACGCTCTGCCCTTAATCCGTCGGTAAGCAGGGATAAATCAAGTCCTTCTCTTCCCATACGTTTACCCGATTGGACTATATGCTCCATCTGGTCCTCGAAAATAGATTTACTATCATAGAGAAGCCGACCGATAAGTGTACTTTTACCATCGTCAACACTTCCTGCTGTTGTAAACCTCAGAAGACTTTTATTTTTGCTTTTTCCGTTTAATTTCATCTTTTTTCACTATTCACTATTCAATGTCGTTTAGTTAAGGATTTTGTTATAATCGCTTGTAGTTCATCGAATAAGGTCGCTTTTGCTTAATTTCTCTTGGCACTTTTCTTCCAGGCCTGATGATTTCACGGGTTTTTTCCACGATA
>JAPLEB010000045.1 GCA_026391555.1 Bacteroidia bacterium
AATAATACAGTCTATTTTAACCGCGATGGTGGTTACGCTTACTGGAATGTTGCAACAAATGCCGGAACTTCCGGTTATTCTGATATTATTCCTCCCATGCAGGGGTTCTTTGTAATGGTCACTGCCAGCGCTTCTTTAACAATGCCGGTCGGTTCTAAAACAACTTCTGCTGCCGGAGTGTCAAGGTCAAAGGGAGCAAGTACTATTGAATCAAGTTCCATAAAAAAAATTAAACTGGTATTAAACAACGGATCTGTCCTGCCGGATGAAACCATAGTCTGCCTTATTGATGATGCGACTACAGGCTTTGACGGGGATTATGATGGATATAAACTGTTTGGGAAAAGTACTTCAATCCCCTATATTTATTCTGAGCTAAATGATATTAAATATGCAATTAACGCGGTGCAGGGTTCGGAATCAGAACTTGTAATAATACCCGTTACCGTAGTGTTAAAAACACAGGGAACATATAAAATTGATATAACAGAATTTGAAAATCTTGAGGATGTCCCTGTTGTATTAAAGCACGGAACTGTTGAAACAATTCTAAGCCAGAATGCTTCTTATACTTTTACATCGGAAGCAGGAACATTTACCGATTTTCAATTAATATTCGGTAATACTGTTACAGGTGTTGAAAGCATTTCAAAGGAAAAATTAAAAACATGGTACAGCAATAACTTCCTGTATATTAATTGTCCGGGCGAAATATTTTCAGGCAATGGCAGCCTGGTTATCTACGATCTCCAGGGGAAACCTGTTTATAATAATACCCGGTTGTACTTAACACCAGAACAAACGATACAGTTGCCCCTCACATTGCCAAAGGGAGTTTATATAACACGTGTAATCGTTAATAGTAAACCCTTTGTATCAAAAATTGTTGTGTTTTAACTGATTAAAATATTTCATTAGTTTTGCCCTGTGAATAAGAAACTTTATATAAAACCACAAATAGAAAAGATAGTATTGGATCATACTATTTCCCTTCAAATGCAGTCGGGACCTAAAGACCCCGATCCACGTGGAGGCGGCAGCAAGGGTACGGATACCCCGTTTCAGAGCCCATTTGGGGATAAACCGTTCGGTTAAAAGACAAAAGATAAAAGATAAAAGACAAAAGTCACAAGATAAAAGACAAAAGTCACAAGTTGAGAATCCGCCAGATGGCGGAGACGAAATCCCGCTTCGGCGGGGATAAAAGTGAAGAAAGGGAGTGCGAAAGTGCTGTTTTTTATGACCTCTGCTTTAACCCGAGACCAAACCAACTTACCTGCACGTCATTGCGAGTCCCGCAAGGCGGGACGAAGCAATCCCTTTAACACATCATTATATTTTCCTCAGAAATGCCTTCGGTATCTTGAGAATCAGATTCTGATCGAGACGATCGATACGAACAATAACGCGATTATGGCTTCCGGTTTTAATAAGCTCTCCCGTTAATCCGACAAGCGATCCACTTACCACCTCTACATTATCTCCCTTTGCGAATTTCTCAAAAGAGACTTCAATCTCGGCATCGCTGTTAATAAGTAACCGGAGGTTATCAATCTGATTCTGAGGGATAGAAACAGGGTGACCCTCAAAAGAAATGAATTTAATAACCCCGATGATCTTATAAACCAAATGGAATTTCCTCTTGTAGGTTTTTACAAATATATATGAAGAGAGAAGCGGCTTTTCCACCAGTTTCTTACGGTCGCTCCACATCCTGTATGTCTTCTGAAGTGGCAGGAATGTTTCAATGCCTGCCTCAACAAGTCGGTGATATACCATTTTTTCTGCCCTGGGACGGGTATAAAGAGCATACCATTTGTTTTCGCTTTTCTTTTTAATTAATTTCTCTTTGCCCTCAGAAGAGCAGATAGCATTTTCAGACATTCAAAAATATTTCGTCCAAAAGAAACGAACCAAAGAAAAGGGCGCCGGAAATGAAAACTTCGGCCAGTCCGTACGCCCGCTACACAAGCCATGTTGGCGCTACCAGCCTGGCTGAAATTCGCACCATTTCCGGTTTGCTCTCGCGCTACCATTTACAAAATACTATAAACATCCTTAATCACTTTGGATTTCAAACGGCCTCAGAGAATTTTCTTTGGTTATTTTCTTTGTCTTGAAACAAAGAAAGTAACATTGCCTTTGAGCGAGCAAAAAATGAACATAAAAATCAATAAAAATATAGCGAACAGGGTATTAGGGCAGTGCCCCATTAAGACAACCCAAAGGGCGTTAAGACAATAAATAGTTTTATATTTGCTAATAAAATTATTAAATGACGTTTTTGAGAAAATTCATATTTATTTTTTTAGTTTTCAATATTATATTATTGTATACAGATCTCTATAGCCAGGAGGTTCCTCATTCTATTGACAATAAAGGTATATATGAATTTCTCGATGAACTGGCAAACAACCATGTAATTGCCATTAATTCAGCCATAAAACCGTATTCACGACTATTCATTTCACAACGTCTTCTGGAGGCAGAAGAAAAAAAAGAACAACTTAATCCTCGGCAGCAGAAAGAACTGGATTTCTACCTTATGGATTTCGGGAAAGAGTTAAATGAGGGAAAGGCCTGGAAGAGACGTAAAGACCTCTTTTATTATAAGGATGATCTTTTTTCATTGACTATTAACCCTATTCTTGGTGGAGAACTTTTCAATAACTCCGCCGGTAAAGCAACCTACTGGCGCAACGGGGCAGAGGCCCGCGGGTATATTCAGAAGTGGGGGTTTTATGCTTCTTTACGCGATAACCATGAGAAACCGCTTCTCGGAAAATCTGCATACCTTACCCAAAGAGAAGGGGGTCACATAAAAGGGAGCACCGACTGGAGCGAGATGCAGGGTGGAGTTACATATTCGTGGAAATGGGGAAATGCCGGTCTTGTAAAAGAGAGGGTTCAATGGGGAAACAACTATAACGGGGCAAATATTTTCGGGGGCAGCAACCCCACATTTGTGCAGATAAAACTGCATATCTCTCCCGTTAAATGGTTTGACTTCAACTATTTCCACGGATGGCTCAACTCAATGGTTGTCGACAGTGCAAATTCCTATTGGGTTACCAACAGCTATGGCGCCGATTACCGCGAGGTATATCATAAGAAGTTCATTGCAGCCAACATGTTCACCTTCACCCCATTTAAAAATCTCAATGTGTCAGCAGGAAACAGCATCGTTTACAGCGATGAGAATATACATCCTGCATATCTCGTTCCGCTCTTCTTTTACAAGTCGGTTGACCATTCCCTCACTTCAGGAATAGACAATATGAATTCCCAGATGTTTTTTGATATCAGTTCACGGCAGATCAAGAACCTTCATCTGTATGCTACAATGTTTATTGATGAACTTTCGGTTACCAGGTTTACAATAAAGGATGAATGGAACTTCTTCAGTTATAAAGCCGGATTCAGATTAACTGATTTCCCGGTTTCGAATCTTTCGTTCACCACTGAGTTCACCTACACCTATCCCCTCACCTTTCAGCACTATGTGCCGACTCTTACCTTTGAGACAGCCGGTTATAACCTGGGTCATTACCTGAGGGATAACTCGAGGGAGTGGTATGTGTCATTTGATTATCGCCCTTTACGGACATTAAATATCAACCTGTTTTTTATCGATGCGATCCGTGGTCCGGATTATACAGAGCTTGGAACGGACCGCCTTGGTAATCCACCGTTATCATCCGTGGAATGGCATAATGCCACTTATGGACTGAAGGCTTCTTATCAGGTTATAAATGACCTTTATACATGGGCTTCTTTTGTTTCCGGCAATGTCAGAGGGGATGAAGATTGGAGTCCGGGGTATTTCTTTGGAAAGAAGAATACTCTCAATTTTGGATTAACCCTCGGTTTCTAAGTCATAAAGTATTGCATTTCGCGCTGTTTTGCTCCCTTTGATCGATTGCCTTGAAGGGGGTGAAAAAACTTCAAGCAACCATAAACATGATTATTCAGTCATATCTGAACAAAATAATCAAATTTTTAGTTACTTTACAATCGGGAACAGGCTGTAGAGTAACAATCTGATGGAGAAACTTAAATTCAGGACAATCACGCTGATAGCAGATATTGTAATACTGACAATATCTTTTCTTGCTATGGTATGGACCAAACCTGCAAGCCTGAAATCGTATCTCCCGTCACACACTCCCTTTTTTCTTGGGTTGGCTTTAATGTGGATTGTTGTTTCGCTGATTAACGGGAAGATGCACCACGGTAAGATCATCAACTTTACATCACTTTTTACAAGAGTTCTTACCAGTAATATCATAGCAGTTTCAATAACAGCCCTTGTCATGTATATTATCAGGGATTTAGATTATTCCAGGACTATTGTTCTCGGGACCGCTCTGCTTGCAACAATACTTGAACTTGTTTTCGGTGCAGTCTATATAGCTTACAAAAAGGCGGTTGTTCAGGATTATGAAGAGTATGAGAAATATAAGATATATAAAAAGCCCAGTGAATATGATCTTGTGAAGGGCGTAAATGGAAGAGGGGTAAATAAAGATGAACCAGATGAGGTTAATCCTGGAATTGTAAATTCAATTGAAAAGGAGTGCGGATCAGAAATGACGCAGGCAATTATAAAGATGAGTGGCAGGAAACTTAGTGACCACTCGGCAATTTTGAAAACTACAACGATTTTTAATATAACCGGTCTTATCCATGAGAAATACGATTATATAATTAACCTTCACAAAATCAACGACATTATAAGGCTCGACGATTTTATGGATGCCGTAAACAGCAAACTTGAATTGAAGAGTTATTTTTTCTGCTGTGTGGAAACAAAAGACCAGAGAAAGAGAAGGCTGTTAAATAAGTTTCCTCCTGTTTTGAATTACATCTATTACTTTTTTGATTTTATAGTAAAACGCATTCTTCCAAAACTTAAGTTCACCCGGGGGTTATACTTTTTTCTTACCCGTGGGGAGAATGCTGTCATCTCACGTGCCGAGGCACTAGGGAGGCTCTCCAGGGCGGGATTCAGGATAACACAGGAGTCATTCATCGGAAACCAGCTTTGCATTGAAGCAAGGAAAAGCGGTGATCCTCTTCCAAAAAATGAAAACATTTACGGTCCTTTGATCGCATTACCACGTGTTGGTAAAGAAGGGGATATAATAAAGGTATATAAGCTTCGCACGATGCACCCATATTCCGAATACATTCAGGACTATGTTTATAAATTACACGATCTTCAGGACGGCGGCAAGTTTAAAAATGATTTCCGTATAACCTCATGGGGCGCATTATGCAGAAAGATATGGCTCGATGAGCTTCCCATGCTAATCAATTTTTTCCAGGGAGACATGAAGCTTGTGGGAGTGAGACCCCTAAGCAAACAATATTTTGAACTGTATGATAAAGTGGTTCAGGAGCGAAGGATAAAATATAAACCGGGACTAATCCCACCGTTCTATGCCGACATGCCTGCTGATCTTGAAGGGATACAGGCTTCCGAATTGAAATATCTTGATTCATACGATAAGCATCCGCTTTTTACAGATTTTCGGTATTTCTGGAAATCGGGGTGGAATATCTTCTTCAGAAAAGCGAGGAGTAACTAAGTGGAGCTTTGCCACTGATCCTAATTAATTAAGCTCATTTTTAAATTGATAAAAAAACAATATCTTTGCCCGATATTAAAATCTAATGCTATGGCTGAAAAGACAAGATATTCGGATGATGAGCTTGAGGAGTTCAGAAATATTATCCTCATGAAGCTGGATAAAGCCAAAAAAGATTATGAGATTCTGAAGTCCAGTATAACTCACGAAGAGAGCAATGATACCATGGACACCTCTCCTACTTTCAAAGTACTGGAAGAGGGTGCAACAACATTGTCGAAAGAGGAAGCTGGCAGACTGGCTCAACGTCAACTGAAATTCATTCAGCATCTTCAGGCTGCACTTATAAGGATTGAGAACAAGACATACGGAATATGCCGCGAGACAGGAAACCTTATCTCAAAGGAAAGACTCAGGGCTGTACCTCATGCTACTCTTTGCATGGATGCGAAGATGAAACAGAAGTAGGGGGTTCTACCTCCCCATCTGCTGCTTAACAATCCTGGCAATATACTTCCCGAGAATATCAAACTCAAGATTGACAACCGTTCCTTTTTTGATCTGGTGAAAATTGGTTACCTCCCAGGTAAATGGAATTATTGCAACGTCAAAAGATTTTTGCTTTGAATTAACTACAGTAAGACTCACCCCGTTAACCGATACCGATCCTTTTTCTACAGTAATATAGTCATCCTGAGCAGGCTCATATTCAAAGGTATAATACCAGCTTCCTCCTGCTTCCTTTACATTGGTACATACGGCAGTCTGATCAACATGTCCCTGCACCATGTGCCCGTCGAGTCGGCCATCAAGCCGGGTACTGCGTTCAAGGTTAACCTTGTCTCCGGGTTTAAGTAATCCCAGATTTGTCTTATCAAGTGTCTCTCTTATAGCAGTTACAGTGTATGTCTCTTTATCTTTGCTGACAACAGTCAGGCACACCCCATTATGTGAAATACTCTGATCGATCTTAAGTTCATCAACAAATGAACATTTCATCGTTATATGAAGGTTATCATTCTCTTTTCCCAGTTTTACAACCTGGGCTGCTTCTTCGATTATACCTGAAAACATAATATACTTATTATCGTTTTTCTGCGTCAAAAGTAAGGAATTTTAGCAAATGTCTTGTTTAAAAATGGGGCGTTGCACCATTCCCCTGTTACTTTCTTTCTTTTCTATTTCTTTGTTCATTTTTTGCTCGCCCAAAAAACGAACCAAAAAAGGGCGCCCAAAAAGAAAAATTAATGGCTTTGTTGCCCATATGCCTGCCCGAACCAGGGCCCAAAGCCATTAATTTCACACCTTTTTGGGTTTTCCCATCGCCCCTCTAAAGCAAATTGTAACTTTCTGTAAGAATATTTAAAAGCAATCTTATGGCCAGAGCAATTTCCTGCCAAACCCAAAGCGATTATCAGTCATCTTGATATGAGTTAGTTTTACAACCCACAGCCGGGTATCCATTAGTGCTGCAACAGGAAATCTTTTAAGATATCTGTTTTTTGCCCTGGGCAGGAGATCACCCTCCGGTTCTGAAACGATCCCCTGAAACTGAATGCCTCGTATCTTACCGGTTATCATTGTCTCAAGAACAACTGAACCGGCAACAAGTGGATTCTTCGCGAACTCTTTCCCGTGCCGGGTGTCGATGCCGGTGGTAAAAACCAGTACGTTTTCTACTTCAAGGTAAATATAAAAACAATTAGCGCACCATGGTTCATTTTCCACCGCGGTGGCAATTGTAAGAACATGATGTTTCCTGAAAAAACGTATAACTCTGCTGTCAATCATTTTCCATCCATCTGAAACAGTTGCTGTCAAAACCGGCAAGATCGATGATCCGGTTAACAACAGTCATCACAAGATCATCAATCGTTTTCGGATTACTGTAGAAAGAAGGCGCTGCCGGACAAATTATTGCTCCTGCCAGGGTAAGTGTTTTCATATTATTAATATGTATCAGGCTGTAGGGAGTCTCCCGGGGAACTATTATCAGCCTCCTTCTTTCTTTCAACATCACATCGGCAGTGCGGGCAATCAGATCATCGGATGTTCCGTTCGCGATCCGGCCAATTGTACCCATCGATGCCGGGCATATAATCATCGTGTTGTAAAGAGAAGAACCCGATGCGAATGGAGCATACAATGTTTTGTTATTAAACTCCTTCGCAGGAGATTTTGAATAATATTTCTGTCCTGTTTCTGCCTCCCATATCTCTTTGGCAGTATCGGAAAAAATCACTGCAACCTCTCCCGGTGGATTTTTCAATTGCTGAAATTTATCGAGGAGTTTCAATGCATAAATTGAACCACTGGCTCCGGTGACAGCAAGTACTATTTTTCTATTTTGTGATTCCATAATATATCTAAAGATAGTTTATGTAAAATTAGCAAAATTAATGAACCTTACTTGCACCGTCATTGCGAGCCCGACGGTTCCTGCGCTGCAGGCAATCCCAACCTCCCATCCATGGAACCATATTATTGGAGATTTTACTATCTTTGTCGGGATTTTTTATTAACACAAATATTAATAACCAGTTGATACAATGGGGAAACGGTTTCCTGAATATAAAGGTCTTGATCTTTCGAGGGTAAATAAAGATATCCTGAAGGCATGGGATGAGAATGATACTTTTCATAAAAGCATTCGTGAGGTTAACGGGAAAGGTGAATTTGTTTTTTATGAAGGTCCGCCTTCTGCAAACGGGATCCCCGGCATTCATCACGTAATGGCCCGCACTATCAAGGATGCTATCTGCCGTTTCAAAACACAATGTGGATACGAGGTGAAACGAAAGGCCGGGTGGGATACCCACGGACTGCCTGTTGAACTTGGCGTTGAAAAAGCTCTTGGCATAACAAAGGAAGAAATCGGCACAAAAATTTCAATTGAAGATTACAACAAGGCGTGCCGCACCGATGTAATGAAATATACTGACCTGTGGGAAGAACTTACACGAAAGATGGGTTACTGGGTAAACATGGATCACCCCTATGTGACCTACGATAACCGCTATATAGAAACACTATGGTGGCTCCTGAAAGAACTCTATACAAAAGGATATCTTTACCAGGGTTATACAATACAACCATATTCCCCTGCAGCCGGAACCGGTTTAAGCTCTCACGAACTTAACCTGCCGGGCTGCTACCGCGATGTAAAAGATACTACCTGCATTGCCCTCTTTAAACTTATAAGGGATAAAAAATCAAAATTCCTGTATAATAATATTGATACTCCCGAAGTTCACATGATGGCCTGGACTACAACTCCATGGACACTCCCATCAAACACCGCCCTGGCTGTCGGAAAAGAGATCATATATATAAAGGTACGGAGTTTCAATCCTTATTCAGGCAATCCGGTAACAGTTATCATTGCCAAAGAGCTCCTCAATGCAATGTTCCCTGTATCCAATGCTACAATTGATTTTTCAGAATATAAACCAGGCGATAAAAAGATTCCTTTTAAAGTATTAGGAGAATTCACAGGCGGACAGCTGGAAGGCATTAACTATGAGCAGCTTATCGACTGGGTTAATCCCGGGGAAGGGGCTTTCCGGGTGTTAACCGGCGATTTTGTCACAACCGAAGATGGTACGGGTATCGTTCATATTGCTCCTACATTTGGCGCTGACGACTACCGTGTAGCAAAAGAAAACGGGGTCCCTCCTCTTATTGTTAAGAGAAATGACGGCTCTTTTGGTCCGATGGTAAATAAGCATGGCTACATGGTGCCGATTTCCGATATGGATGAGTCGTTTGTAAAACAGAGCGTTAACATAAATACATATACTGGTTTTGAGGCTCGCCCGGTGAAAAATGAATACGCTGTTAATCTCTCTCCCGATACTGAAACCCTTGATGTCGATATTGCCGTTATGCTGAAGCAGCAGGGCAAGGTTTTCAGGATTGAGAAACATGTACACAGCTATCCGCATTGCTGGAGAACCGATAAACCGGTTCTCTATTACCCGCTCGATGCCTGGTTCATTCGTACAACCGCTTTCCGCGATCGAATGATTGAGCTTAATAACACTATCAACTGGAAACCACAATCTACCGGTACGGGAAGGTTTGGCAAGTGGCTTGAGAACCTGGTGGACTGGAACCTTTCACGTTCACGCTACTGGGGAACACCTCTTCCAATATGGGTTACTGAAGAGAGAAAAGAAGAAAAATGTATCGGTTCGGCATCAGAACTTAAAGCTGAGATTGAAAAATCGATCAAAGCCGGATTCATGAAGAATAATCCCCTCGGGAAATTTTCTGAAGGAGATAATTCACAAGAGAACTATGAGACGTTCGACCTGCACCGACCGTTTGTAGATGATATTTTCCTTGTCAGCGATTCCGGTAAAAAAATGTTCCGCGAGCCCGATCTGATAGATGTGTGGTTCGATTCGGGCGCTATGCCTTATGCCCAGGCACATTATCCTTTTGAAAATAAAGATAATTTCCATGAGATGTTCCCGGCCGATTATATTGCAGAGGGTGTCGACCAGACAAGAGGCTGGTTCTTTACCCTTCATGTTATCGCCACCATGATTTCCGATTCAGTTGCCTTTAAAAATATTATCTCGAACGGACTGGTTTTAGATAAAAACGGAAACAAGATGTCGAAGCGACTTGGGAATGCTGTCGATCCCTTCTCCTCTATCGAAGAGTATGGCTCCGACCCGTTGCGATGGTATATGATAACCAACTCACAACCTTGGGACAATCTCAAATTCGATATTTCAGGTGTAGATGAGGTTAAACGCAAGTTCTTTGGAACCTTATTTAATACCTATACTTTTTTTGCCCTTTATGCTAACGTTGATAATTTCAGGTACACCGAAAAAGAGATCCCTGTAATTGAAAGGCCTGAGATAGACCGTTGGATAATCTCACTGCTTAACTCACTGGTTAAAGAGGTTGGAAGATGTTATGAGGATTATGATCTTACACGTGCGGGACGTGCAATACAGGATTTTGTCACGGAAAACCTTAGCAACTGGTATGTGCGACTTAACCGGAAACGCTACTGGGGCGGGGAATATGATAAGGATAAACTATCAGCCTACCAGACACTTTTTGCATGCCTCGAAACCGTGAGCCGACTTGCCGCACCAATAGCCCCTTTCTATATGGACCGCCTTTTCAGCGATCTTAATGATCCCACCTGCAGACATATAGAAAACTCTGTTCACCTGGTCCTATTTCCTATATATGATGAGTCGCTTATCGACAAAGCTCTCGAGGAGAGGATGGACATTGCCCAGAAAGTATCTTCAATGATACTGGGGTTACGCAGGAAAGTTAGCATCAAAGTTCGTCAGCCACTTGCAAGAATAATGGTTCCTGTTCCTGATAAATACTTCAGAGATAAATTTGAAGCCGTTAAAGATCTTGTACTTGCCGAGGTTAATGTAAAAGAGGTCGAATATATTGACGATACTGCATCCATTCTTGTTAAAAAGATAAAACCCAATTTTAAGACACTCGGCCCGCGTTATGGCAAACTGATGAAAGAGATCAGCAATGCCATCTCTGCGCTTACATCACAGGAGATTGTAGCTTTTGAAAACAAAGGAAATCATCCTGTTACTATCAATGGCCAACAGATAGTTCTTACAACCGAAGATGTTGAAATAATATCCGAAGACATACCCGGCTGGCAGGTTGCCAACGATGGCAAACTCACTGTCGCTCTTGATATTACTGTATCCGAGGATCTTCGGTACGAAGGAATCGCCCGCGAGTTTGTTAACAGGATCCAGAATATCCGAAAGGAGAGCGGATTCGATGTCACCGACAAGATAACAGTACTCATCGAAGATAATGATTTTGTCAGCGAAGCAGTAAGAAGGCATACTGCATATATCGGCTCACAAACACTTGCCACGGCTGTTAACCTCGTGAAGAACGTCACAGGTGACAATGTGCGGGAGGTGGATATTGACGAGGTAGCGGTGAAGATGTCAGTCACCAAAAATGGTTGACAGATAATATCACCTGGGGTGTGAGGGGTGAGGAAGAAGTTCCGCAAACCCCGTACCACATACCTCAAACCATAATCTGGTTTTGACTATATTTGTTTAAGCTATATTAGTATCTTACAAGTTAATTATATCAGATGAAGCGTATATTAGTCACCGGCGGCGCCGGATTTATCGGATCACATCTTTGTGACAGGTTACTTAATATGGGACATGAGGTGATCTGCCTCGACAACTATTTCACAGGTTCAAAGATGAATATTGTCCATTTGCTCGACAATTCATATTTTGAGCTTATCCGGCACGATGTTACTATGCCGCTTTTTGTTGAGACAGATGAGATATATAACCTTGCCTGCCCTGCCTCTCCTGTTCACTACCAGTACAATGGCATCAAAACGATCAAGACATCGGTGATGGGTGCCATTAATACACTTGGCCTGGCAAAAAGGACAAAATCGAAAATTCTTCAGGCCTCAACAAGCGAGGTATATGGCGATCCCGAAGTGCATCCACAGCACGAAGGTTACTGGGGAAATGTTAACACACTCGGACCAAGGGCTTGTTATGATGAAGGGAAGAGATGTGCAGAAACGCTCTTCATGAACTACCACGATCAGAATAAGGTCCGTATTAAAATTGCCAGGATTTTTAATACCTACGGACCAAAGATGAATGCAAATGATGGCAGGGTCGTTTCAAACTTTATTGTTCAGGCTCTGAAAGGGGAAGATATAACGATCTATGGCGACGGTTCCCACACGCGCAGCTTTCAGTATATTGACGACCTCATTGATGGTCTTATAAAACTTATGGATACACCTGATAGTTTCATCGGTCCGGTCAATCTCGGAAATCCGGTTGAGTTTACGATCAGATCACTTGCCGAAATGATAATCAAAATGACCGGTTCAAAATCAAAGATCGTTTTCCTTCCTCTGCCTCAGGATGACCCGAAGCAACGAAAACCCGATATCTCGCTTGCTATAAAAGAGTTGGGCTGGTCACCGAAGGTCGATACAGCGACAGGGCTGGCAAAAACTGTAGATTACTTCAGGACAATGTTGAAGAGGTGAAGGGGAAAAAATGATTGACCGCTCTACCATAGAACGTATTCTTGATGCTGCTCAGATAGTTGATGTGGTGCAGGAGTTCGTTCCCCTGAAGAAGAGAGGCGCTAACTTTCTTGGATTATGCCCTTTTCATAATGAAAAGACCCCTTCGTTCACGGTTTCACCATCGAAGGAGATATTCAAATGCTTTGGTTGCGGGAAAGTTGGCAACTCGGTAAATTTTGTAATGGAACATGAGCACCTCACCTACCCTGAAGCACTTAAATACCTGGCAAAGAAATATCACATTGAAGTTGTTGAAAAAGAGCTCAGCCAGGAAGAGATTGACAAACAGAATGAGAGAGAGAGCCTGCTTGTTGTAACAGCCTATGCTGCAAGACAGTTCACTGAAAATCTATTCCAGACAGATGAAGGCATATCTGTAGGTCTTACCTATTTCAAAGAGAGGGGGTTCCGGCAGGATACCCTGAAGAAATTTGAGGTTGGTTACAGTTTTGAAAAACGTGATGCCTTTTCAAAAAAGGCCCTGGAAGATGGTTACAAACAGGATTTTCTTGTCAAAACAGGTCTTTCAATTCAACACGAGGATCGCATCTTCGACAGGTTCAGCAGCAGAGTTATGTTCCCGATCCATTCTCTTTCGGGACAAGTACTCGGCTTCGGGGGAAGAATTCTGAAAACCGATCCGAAGAGCGCAAAATATCTCAACTCTCCGGAATCGGAAATATACCATAAGAGCAGGATCCTTTACGGAATTTATCAGGCCCGGAAATCAATATCCCAGGAAGACAAGTGTTATCTCGTTGAGGGGTATACCGATGTTATGTCTCTCCACGAAGCCAACATCGAAAATGTGGTCGCGTCATCAGGTACCTCTCTTACTCAGGAACAGGTGCGACTTATTAAAAGGTTCACCCAGAATATTACCATACTTTACGACGGCGATGCTGCAGGAATTAAAGCCTCTATCCGGGGTATCGACCTTGTGCTTGAAGAGGGAATGAATGTAAAAATCGTTCTCCTTCCCGATAGTGAGGACCCCGATTCCTACTCGAAGAAAGTCAGCCATGAGGAGTTCCTGAAATTCCTGAAAGAGAACGAAACAGATTTTATTCGCTTCAAGACTCAACTTCTTCTGGCTGAGGCTAATAACGACCCGGTCAGAAAAGCCGACCTCATCCGGGATGTTGTAAAGTCAATTGCAGTCATCCCTGAGGCAATAACCAGAACAGTATATATAAAGGAGTGCAGCACCGTGCTTGAAGTAAGCGAGCCAATCCTTTATCATGAAGTGAATAAGCTGCGGCAACAAAAGAGTTTCCAGGACAGAAATAAATATCCCGGCCCGGAAGATCTTCCGGTTCTTCCCCCGGTGGTTATAAAACCGGTACAGCGCGAGGCTGTTTCATACTACTCTGAGAAGGAGATAATACGGTTGCTCCTGAAATTCGGCGGGGTGGAATTTGAACGGTCTGTTAATAAAGAAGATGGCAAGGAGGAGGTGTTGACCGTATCTGATTATATTGTAAGGGAAATAATATCTGATGATCTCTTGTTTGATGACAGGGTGTGTGCGAAGATCTTTGCGGATTTCAGATTTCACGTTGAACATGGACTTATTACCGGAGACAAGCAATTTGTCAAGCATGAAGATCCCGAGATATCAAGCCTGTCAGCTGACCTGCTTTCCGACTCGCATGAGCTGAGCAGGATATGGAAAGATAAACAGACCTACGTAGAGACAGAAGAGATGAGGTTGAAGGAGATCGTTGGTGATGCTGTTCTTAAGTTCAAAAGCGATAAGATCATGATAAAAAGAAAAGAGATCATGATACTTCTCCAAGAGGCAGTAAAGGCAAATGATACCGAAAAGGTGCTGTTGTTACAGAAGAGGTATGCAAACCTGAGTGTTGTACTGGGGTTAATATCTAAAAAACTGGGGAATCGGATTTTGCTATAAATTCATATTTATTACTAATTTTGATTTATTAATAATGAAGATATGAAAAGCCTCCTCTCCTATCTGATAATCTTTTTATTACTGTTAACTTTTTCCTGCAAACCCGGGATAAATGACAGGGATACTTTTGAACCAAGCTTTTCAACTTATAGAACGGATTCTGCAGGTACCAAATCCCTGGTAGAAAAGAATGAGATATTTTACGGGATCCTTACACCAATTGAAATATGTACAATCTTTAACAGACTTGGCGTTCCTTACAATAATGCCACCCTTAACCCCACTTCAAACAGAGATCAGTACCTCAGCAGCTCAAAAGCCTCTATCAACACAGGGATCTTTGGCGTTGATTTCGGATATCTTAAGATGTTCGGCATCGGACAGGAGATGATCGACTATATGGTGACCATCCGCGATATGAGCAATAAGCTGGGCATCCCCGATAGTTTCCTTACTGAACCAATCAATAGGATTAAGGGCGACATATCTGAACCTGACACAATTATGTACCTCATGAATGATGCCTACACCAAAATGGAAAATCATCTCCGGGCAGGAGGAAGAGAGAGTACAGCCGGACTTATGGTTATGGGAGGATGGGTTGAAGCGATGTTTATAGCTACCCAGCTGGTATATAACCCAGATAACCCTGATCCCGAAGTGGTTCAGAAGATTGCTGAACAGAAATACACTCTGACTACCCTTCTCAGCTTCATGAAAAATTATTACGACGACCCGGTTGTTGTCTACTATACTAAAAAATTAAAGTTCCTGAAAAACTATTTCGACACCTTCGATATCTATTTCAAAAAAGGCGATCTTGAAATTGACAGATCAAAACAGGTCTTCCGTTCATCAGGCAGCGAGATGACCGTTACTGTTGAAACCCTTAATAAGATCCGCGATTATGTCAGCAAGCTCAGGACGGAGATGGTGAAGCCGTAAGTAACTTTATGAGTAAATATGAAGTCCGATAAAATTTATTTTTCACTTGCACTCCTGGTAGTACTCACTATTATTTCATGGGTAACTTCCTGCACTCATGATGCTAAAATTCCTGATATGCCAGAGGTCTGTTTTGAAGGTGATGTTTTACCAATATTTATTAACAGTTGTGCCAAGTCCGGCTGTCACACCGGACAGGGAGAATCGCGTTTGGCTCTCAACAACTATCTTGATATCAGCCATTCCGTTGTTCCCGGTAACCCAAATGCCAGCAGACTCTATGGAGCAATAATTGCTACTTCGGGCGAAAACAAGATGCCTCCCAATCAACCTCTTTCACTTACAAACAGAACGATAATCCGGTTATGGATCGAACAGGGAGCAAGACTAACACTTTGTCCGGAAATCACGGCTACCGGAGGGGGCAATACCGGCAGTGTTACGGATCCTTCCGTAAATCCACGTGCCTGCTTCACACGCGACATCCTCCCTGTGGTCGTATCGCGCTGTGCTAGTACCGGATGCCACGATGCTGCATCCCATAAAGAAGGATATATCTTTGCAAGTTACACTACCACAATGACAGCTGTCAGTGCCGGAAACCCGGGTAATAGTAAATTGTATCAGGTTATTAAACTTGCCTCAGGAGAAAATAAAATGCCTCCTTCAGGTAAAAGTCAGCTATCCGTTGCAGAAATCGACTCAATTGGAAAATGGATCGGCTATGGGGCACTAAATGAAAATTGCGGGGAAGCATGTGATACAATAAACCCGGTTAAATTTTCCACTACAATATGGCCAATAATTCAAACCTCATGCCAGGGATGCCATAGCGGAACTTCTCCTTCAGGAAATATCCCTCTGGGATCGTATGCCAATGTTGCCACTATTGCATCAGGTGGATTGCTGATTCAATCTCTGAAGGGTACCGGCGTTACCAAAATGCCACCTGCTGGTTCTTTCTCAACCTGTAAAATCAGACAATTTGAAATATGGGTCAATAACGGATATTTAAATAATTAGCAATGATTTATTTGAAGCACAATATTGTTCCAATTGTAACATTTGTTACAATTCTATTTTTCTTCGCCTCCTGCTATTACGACAATGAAGAGGCATTATACCCAATGCTCAATTCATCATGCGATACAACTAATGTCACCTTCAGCGGAACGATTGTTCCAATTCTCACAAACAGTTGCTATTCGTGCCACTCCGATGCAAATGCAGCATTTGGAGCCAATGTACACCTACAGACGATCACTGATGTACAAACAAATTCAGCAAAATTAATTGTTTCAATCCAACAAACCGGGACAAAGCCAATGCCCCCGGGTGGCAAGCTTAATACATGCTCAATAACCCAGTTCGATATCTGGATAAAAACAGGAATGCCAAATAATTGAATTAATATAATTACCTGCATAACATGAGGCGTTTATCTCTTGCTTTTCTTTTTTCCCTGATCCCGATTTTGATTATTGCCCAGGATGATTTGATGAATCTTTTAAATCAGAATACTGTACCTGAGATAAATTTCACAACGGCAACTTTTAAGTCAACGCGCATAATGAATGGCCATTCTATAGAGAGTATGCCTCCCGGACAACTTGATGTAAGGATATCACACCGTTTCGGAAGAATTAATTCCGGCGCATATGAGTTTTTTGGTCTCGACCAGGCAAATATGCATTTCAGCCTTGAATATGGGATATTGAAATGGCTGATGATTGGTGTTGGAAGAGGATCGTACGAAAAGACTTTTGACGGATTTACAAAGTTCACTTTGTTGAGACAATCTTCTGGTGCCAGGGTTATGCCGGTGTCTGTTTCCGTTTTGTCGTCTGTTGCACTTAAATCATTAAAGTGGCCGGACCAGACCAGAACAAATTATTTCTCATCGCGGTTATCTTATGTCGCACAGGTACTTATTGCCCGCAAAATCAATCAGTCATTTTCAATCCAGTTAACACCATCTTATGTCCACCGCAACCTTGTAGCCACCGAACTAGATCCAAACGATCTCTGGGCTGTTGGTGCAGGAGGAAGAATGAAGCTTACTAAAAGACTAAGCCTGAATGCGGAGTATTACTATCTGGCAAACCCTAAAAAGTATATGAGCCTGCCGGTTTACAATCCATTATCAGTTGGTATTGATATTGAAACCGGGGGACATGTATTTCAGCTTTTATTCACTAATTCACTTACCATGATCGAAAAAGGATTTATCGGCGAAACAACAGGCCGCTGGGGAAAAGGAGATATCCACTTCGGGTTTAATATTTCAAGGGTATTTACGTTGAAGAACCACTAAAATCCATTAAATTGCATTTCAATAATTAATATCATTAAACTACCATGAAACGTTTATTTTTATTACTCTTCTTTTTGAATATCTTTTTTGCAGTCAATGCACAGAAATACATGACCAAGAATGGCTTTATCGGCTTCTTTTCCCATACACCAATGGAGGATATTAAAGGAGATAACAACCAGGTTGCGGGGGTGCTGGATATTTCAACCGGGGATATGGTTTTTCAGGCACTCATCAAATCGTTCCATTTCGACAGGGCTCTTATGGAAGAGCATTTCAACGAAAACTATATGGAGTCGGATAAATTCCCAAAATCAAGCTTTAAAGGAAAAATAACAAATCTTTCATCCGTTAATTTTTCAAAGAACGGTACTTATGATGTTACTGTTGAAGGAGATCTTACCATACATGATGTAACAAACAAAATCAGCTCAAAGGGCACAGTCGAGGTTGTATCCGGGGGAATAAATGCCAGTTCAAAATTCAACATTGTACCGGAAGATTATAAAATAAATATTCCGGGAGTGGTGAGAGAAAAGATTAATAAAAATCTGGAAGTAACGGTTAAGATGAAATATGAAAACTTACATTAAAATTGCATTATTCGTTGTAACATTTATTGCCTTATCTGCCATTCTTGCTGCTCTGTATTATTATAACCTGAAGCACACAGATATGGCAAAAGCCAAACCGGATCTTGTTGTCACAGCCACTGTTCTTCAGAAGGCGTTTGAAGATAATGAGACAGCAGCTTCAATAAAGTATATTAATAAGATAGTTGAAGTTACAGGCAATATTGCTTCAGTAAAGCCGGCCGGGAACAATGTACTAAGCATTTCTCTTGTAACCGTGAGTGAAATGTCTTCTGTAATATGTACTTTCCCTGCAATTGCCGATCCTTCTAAATTCAGGATCGGAGATGAGATCAGACTCCGTGGCGAATGTTCCGGTTTTCTTATGGATGTCCTTCTTAATAATTGTGCTGTCATAGAAAATAAGTAGTAATAAATATGCCATATAGAAAAAAACATTTCCAATGACTATCCCTGTTAAAATACTTATATTTAATAATGAGATTGAAGCGATGCTTCTCGTTGAGATTCTGATGGATAAAGCAATCCCTCACCTTATCAGGTCATATCATGATTCTGCTTATGATGGACTTTGGCAGACTCAGTCGGGCTGGGGCCATATTGAAGCGCCTGAAGAATATAGGGAAGAAATACTGCAGATATATAACGAAATGTCGCATTAAATCATATTATTGCACCAACTGCATTATTAACTATTGTTTCTATCTTTGTTCAGCATTTATTATTATTACAAATCTTATTGTGATAATATTATGATCCACTTTTAAAACACAGGTAAATGAATCATAATTATAAAGTGAAAAACAAACTGTTCTTATTTATTCCCAATATTTTTTATTCCCTCATCCCGGTTTTCAAAAGCAGGTATCTGTATCTTGGCCTCCTCTCTCTTTTTACAGGAATGGGCTTGAATATTGCATCCCAAACCTATCTCCACAATTACATCAGTGAAGGGAAAACACTGCCGATGCTTTCTGATTTAATTCTTGACAACCTTCCTGTTATTAACGTATCACTGATTTATGATATCGTTGCCCTTATTCCAATAATCCTTGCTTTTATATATGTGTTCCATAAAAAAGATTATAACAGGATCCCTCTGTTTTTACTGATGATCGGTATCTTTTATATTGTCAGGGGGATTTTCATCGTTTTAACACCATTCGGAAATCCACCGATGTTTAATGGATCAGACCCTCTTTTTCACGGATTTGCAAACTATGAACTCGGTGTATATCCATCGGGGCATGCAGGAGTTGTCTTTCTTTTATTATTGCTTGTGAAAGACAGTGTTTATAAATGGATCTCCGGCATTTGTCTGATTGTTGTAATACTTGCTTTGTTCCTCGCACACGGACACTACAGCATCGATATCCTTTCCGGAATTTTCTTTGCCTATGCAATCAGGGCCTTTGGAGAAAAACATTTTGCAATGTTTGATCTTGGTAAAAGGAAAGAATCTTAATTGTCGGATTGCTTCACATTACCTGATTTTCTTTTTTTTTCAAGTCGCTTAATAAGTAATAAATTTAAGACTCCTAATACCACCATCCCTAAAAGGAAGAGTGGATAAGCAGTCTTCCAGTTTGAAGTACCCGTCATCATCGACCATTCCGACATGCCGCCAATACTTGCAATCAGAGTCAGGGGCATAAAAATTGTGGCAATCAGGGTAAGTCGCCTTACAGAAGAATTTGTTTCGTTCGACATTTTAGTCATCAGATTGTTAAGAAGTGAAGTATATAACTCCATTAAACTGGTTTCAATCTCCCGGTATGTTTCCGTCAGTTCAAAAAATTTAGCCAGGTGATCATAAATATCGCGATAGTGAACTATTGCTTTTTCAGTGACATAAGGACAATCCAGCCTGCAAATTTTGATTAGTATTTCCCTCTCGTGGAACAAACTTTTTCTCAACATCAAAAGATCTTTTCTCAGACGGATAAGCTGCCTGGGTTGAAACTTTTCAACTTCGTTAAGCAATGACTCCTCTGCTTCTTCAAGCTCATCTTCCATATCATCGAATGCTTTGTACTTCTGATCAACCAGATAATCGAGTACAATATGCATTAAGAAATCCGGGCCGGCTTTAGCATTTGTATGACCGCTTTCAATAATCACTTCAATATTATTCAAAGGTTTTCTGGTTCCTGAATTATGCCCGCTGACAGTTATTAGAAAATTCTTGCCAATAAACAGATTTATCTCATCAATAAAAAGTGACCTTTCCGCGTAACTGAAAGCATTAAAAATAATAAAAGTATTATTCGGGAAATACTCTATCTTAGGAACCTGCTTCTCATCAAAGCAGTCTTCAACAGACAAAGGATGAATGCCAATTGTACCTACAAGGGTAGTAAACTCTTCTTTTGAAGGATGATAGAAATTGAACCAGACAAAACCGCCTTCCCTGGATGCAGTAATAGCCTCCTCAAGTGTCCCGACGCCATAAAATAATCCCGTTGCAGAAAAATGATAGAATTTTGATTCTGACATAAGACTGATTGTTATAATGTTTAAATCCTCTTTTAAAAATTTATTCCAAATTACAACAAATTATGATAATAATTTAAAAGAAATAATACCCTTCCCGGAACATCTTCCATGGTTATTACCTTAGATTGAAAAAATCTTCTGTAAATTTGAGCATGAAAATGCCGGTTACGGAAAATACTAATAAAGCTCTGTTTATTCTGAATCCAAATTCAGGGGTGCCTCCTGTTAACTTCATTGTATCAAAAGAGCTCGATCGTCGTAAAAATGAATTATCTTATATAAAGTCATTGAGTGTTGATGATACAGAATTTCTTATCAAAGAAAATCTTAATAAACATAATGTTTTTATTGCTGCCGGAGGAGATGGAACTGTCCATACGGTGGCTTCTAAACTGGTTGGAAGTGAAAAGATTTTGGGAGTTTTACCTCTTGGTTCCGGTAATGGCTTTGCAAAAGAATTTGGATTTAAGCTGAACCTCCGATCGCTTCTCTCTGATATAAAGAAGGCCGACAGCATTGATATCGACGTGATTGAGATAAATGATAAGTTATGCCTTAACGTAGCCGGAATCGGTCTCGATAGCTTTGTTGCACATTCTTTTAATGAACTGAAACTGCGCGGTTTCGTGCCATATGTGTGGTTGACACTGAAGGCTTTTTTGCAACTCCGACCATTTCATGTAACTATCAAATGCGAGGGAGAAATAATTGTCTCTGAAAAATTATTTGTTCTTACCATAGCAAATACAAGACAATTCGGGAATAATGCTTTCATTGCACCTGAAGCACGACCAAATGATGGAAAAATTGATATTGTATTAATTAAACCTTTCCCGAAGATATTAGGCTCGCTTTTTATAATCCGGCTCTTTACAAAAAGAATAAATAAGTCTAAATATGTCAGGCATATTCAGACAGATAAGGAAATAGTTATTGAGACTGAAGAAACAAGGTTCCATATCGACGGTGAACCCTTGAAAATTTCAGGTGAGGTCATTGTAAGAATCAAAAGAGAGGCGCTGAAAGTTCTGAGAACGGTTCATAATAAATTAATCTGCAATTCCTGATCTTAACAAACCGCTTTGGAGGGTCGATAGCTAATTCTTCACCTGGTACACCCTCACCCAGTCAATTTCCATGGATGTCGTTCCTTTTATTGGCTTATCCAAACCACCTGCAAGAATAACATACATGGGCTCCTGTGGCACATCTGTTGTCTGCCTGAATACTACTGTGTCGTTTATTTTCCAGACAAGTTTGTCAGAAGTCCATTCAAGGGTGTAGATAAAGAAGTCATTTGAATAGCGTGAGCCGATAGACGTTTTTGAGGTACTCCCTTTAGTTGAGAAATAGTCGAACCAGACTTTTCCCTTTGATGTCCGGCAGATGTCAATATGAGGTGTGATTTTATCAGCCAGTATCCAGAAAGCACTTTTTGCATTGGGATCACCTAACTTAATTTTTGCCGTGAATACACCATATTTCTGTCTGAAACTGTTACCGGAATTAATTAAGCCTGAGGTATAGCTGAACTCTTTCGTCGAAAATCCATTTAATGCCGACCATACTTTACCTGTGACTTTCTGGGGTTTAGTGTTGATTTTAAGAGTACTGCCGGCAAGTTCAAAATTTTCTTTTTCTGTATATGCCTGAAGATCTGATTCAACAGAGTATCTGTCTTTCAGTAGCTTCTCGCCCCAGTAGTAGTTTGTGAGCCATTTTTTCGTATCCGGTTTATCTCCGTCAAACTCATCACTGAATGTCAACTCTCTATTCTTCAGAATATTGAACTTGTCGGAGTCTTTTACCTTGAAATACCAGATAATATCATCACTCTTACTGAGTTTATCATACTCCTGAACCTCTTTAAACATTTCGGTCTTCTCAAATCTCTTTTTATCAAGGAGATAAACTTTTTTTTCTTTGAACTCTGCTGAGGCTACATAATCTTTAAGTTCATTAAATCCAGCCAGCCGTGTTGAACCATCGGTATTAAGATAGTTCGCATATCCTTTCGAAGCCTTAAATTTATAAAACTCTTTTATTTCAGAGCTTCCTTTAAGCCTTTTGTATTCAAGAAGTTTTTTATATTCTTCACTATCTTTGAAAGTTATGGGCTTCATGTTCTTTTTTGCAAGGAATTCGGAAGATTTCATCAGAGCGTCAAGCTCTTCGTATCTTAATACATTTTTAGATTTATTAGTCTCTTCTTTATCCCTGGATTTCAGGAATGACTTGATTTCGTGATCGGCTTTCAGAACCTTGTATTCAACAAATTTCCGGTATTCATCGGTGTTCCTGAAAGTGACAGGTCTCATTTTTTCCTTCTCCTTAAATTCGGAGGACCGGATGAATTTTTCAAGCGTTTCAAATCCGGTGATTTTATCTGAGCCATCCAGGTTTTTAAATTTTTTTATATCATTGCCGGCAATGGTTTTGAAATAGAGTACAATATCTTTTGCTTTTTGAATAGATAAAAACTCTTTCTCCTTTGAACATTCCTCAGAATTTTTAAACTGAAGGGATTCGATCTCTTTTCTTTTCTGAATGAAATCTGAAGAATTAACCAATTTGTTCAACTCATTATATTTTACCAACTGATCAGATTCCGAAAAGGTATGGAGTTTCTCAAATTCAGTAATCAGAGCCTTTTCACCCTGCTCAATTTTAGAAGTCGATGGGATCATTCCCAGTAAAAGCTTGAGACTTGCCATTGTTAAAATGTTTTAAGTACAACTGATAAAGATAAAAAATCTTTCCTTAATAATTGATCTCGATTATTCAAATAATTGTTTTTTAGGAATTCTGAAAGCCTGTACGATAAAAAAAAGAGTTAATTTCGTGAATGAAAAAATCAACTTCATGAAAAAATTATTACTTATTGTAACAATAATTTATGTTTCAGCCGCGAACATTTTTAATATTTCTGCCCAGACGGTTTCTGCTACAGATATCGTAAGAAAAGCAGATGAAAAATTCAATGGTGAAAAGTCAAGTATTATGGTCATGTCAATGACGATTATCCGTCCAACATGGCAGAGGAGTGTTGAATTTAAGAACTGGTCGCTCGGGAAGGATTTTGCCCTTACACTCATAACTGCTCCGGCAAAAGATATAGGACAGACATTCCTGAAAAGAGGAACTGAAATGTGGAGTTGGAACCCTTCAATCAGCAGACTGATAAAACTCCCTCCTTCAATGATGTCGCAGGGCTGGATGGGGTCGGATTATACTAACGATGATATTCTTAAAGAGTCTTCAATAGTAACTGATTATACCCATGAAATTATTGGAGAGGAGAACATCGGTGGCCGGATTTGCTATAAGATTAAAATGGTAGCAAAAGAAGATGCCGCTGTAGTATGGGGGCATCAGATAAGATGGATCGATAAAAAAGAACTGTTAATATTAAAAGCTGAATTATATGACGAAGATGGGTATCTGGTGAGGACAGAATCGGGTTCAGATATTAAATTAATGGACGGGCGGGTTATTCCTGCCAGACTGGAACTTACTCCGGCTGAAGAGAAAGGGAACAAAACTGTTGTTGAGATTAAAGATATTAAGTTTAATGTTTCCATTGAGGATGGTTTCTTTTCGCAGCAGAACATGAAAAACGTGCGATGACCTGTCCTTCTTACGCATTATAACCTGTACGGATATGAAAAGCTATAAAATGTCCTGGAGGAACCTGTGGAGAAACAAGAGAAGAACACTCATTACGGTCGGATCTGTTTTTTTTGCTGTTTTTTTTGCTTTAATAATGCGATCGCTTCAGCTGGGAACTTATGATCATATGTTCAGGAACGTGATAGAATCATATACAGGGTATCTCCAAATACAGCATGAGGATTTCTGGGATAATAAAATTATTGACAACGCCTTCAGTTATACCCCTGCTCTTGAGGAAACTGTGTTGAGCGATAAAAATGTTTCAGCAGCAGTACCCCGGTTTGAATCATTTGCCCTTGCATCGTCGGGAGCATTAACCAAAGGAGTTCTTGTTATGGGGATTGATCCGGAGAAGGAAACGCTTCTTTCAAATGTTAAGGGGAAACTGGTAAAATTCAAGCTTAATGAAGAAAATATTGAGAGCCTTAAAAAGTCTGACATTCCTGAAAAGTATAGGGAAAACCTTGATCTGTATAAAGGGAAATCTTTTGTCAGCAGTTCTTCAATGATGATAGAGATGGGAATAAGCGTGAAAGATTCAGCATCAATAATGCCAGTTTTACGCGAATTATCATACTTTAAGAACGGCTATTTTAAAATGGGAGAAAATAGCGCTCTTATAGGAGATAAAATGGCTGCATTTCTGAAGGTCGGACTGGGCGACACACTGGTTCTGATAGGACAGGGTTATCATGGTACGACCGCTGCCGGGAAATTCAGAATCGCAGGAATTGTTAAAATACCTGCCCCCGACCTGGATAATAAAATAGTGTATCTGCCAGTTGATATATCCCGGGAGTTTTACAATGCTCCCGGTATGCTTACCTCTCTGGTATTAAGTATAAGGAAGAATGATGATTCTGAAATTATCAGAATGATTGCAGCCCTGGGTCCGAAAATTGAGCCTCCATTAAGAGTTTTGGGATGGAGAGAGATGAATGAGTTGATGATCAATCAAATGGATGCAGATAGTAAGAGTGGGATGATAATGATTTTAATTCTTTACATGGTTATCGCATTCGGAATATTCGGGACTGTCCTGATGATGACAGCTGAACGGAGGAGGGAATTCGGCGTTCTGGTGGCTGTGGGAATGCAAAAAACAAAACTTGCCACAGTAGTAGCCATCGAGATGTTTTATATAGGATTACTTGGAATAGCAAGCGGAATTGCAGCAGCTCTTCCGGTAATTTTCTACGGGTATTCCCATCCGATAAGATTTACCGGTGAAATGGCTTCAATGTATGAGGATTACGGCATGGAGCCAGTTATGCCCTTTCTGCCGGTCGACTGGTATTTCCTCTGGCAGTCTGCAGTTGTTGCAATCATAGTATTAATTGCTGTGATCTATCCCGTAAGGAAAATAAGTAAAATACAAATAGTTAATTCGTTAAAGGCATAATACGACTTGATATGATCTGGAAAACAGCATGGAAAAATGTATGGAGGAACAGGGTACGAAGCCTGGTGATCATTGCCTCTGTTACGATCGGAATCTTTGCCGGGGTATTTTCTATTGCCTTTATGAACGGTATGATCGCCCAGCGTATTGACGCAGCCATTAATGAGGAGATATCTCATATTCAGATCACAGGAAAGGAGTACAGCCTGAACAATGATCCAGGGATAATAATTACACATCATGATAGTGTAATTTCCGGTATCCCAAAGCTACCCGGTATTGCCGGTACGGTTGAAAGGACAATAATAAGCGGGATGGCCGGAACTGCAACAAAAAATGCAGGAGTTCAGATAATCGGCATCAACCCGGAAATGGAGAAAAATATTTTCACCCTCGATAAGACAATAATGGCGGGGACCGGTGATTATTTTGAAAAGGAATCTAAATTTGATCTCGCATTAATAGGTCAGGATCTTGCAAAAGAGTTAAATATTATTAGGTATACAATTGACAGCACCGTTCTTGAAAACCTCAAGATCAAAAAGATTCCTGTCAATACCCTTGAAAAACTTAATCCAATAGCCGGGATTCGTTTCACAAATGAAAAAAAGTTCAAAAAGAGTATAAATTCCCTTTTATCAAAACAGGAGTCAAAAAAATACGGATATCAAATTAAAAATGTGGCATGGTCTTTTCGTGAGGGATCAAAGATGACACTTACATTTCTGGATAAGGATAACAATCAGGTTGGTGTTGTATTCAGGCTGGCCGGGATTTATGATATTAAGAATACAATTTACGAACAGAGCATGGTATTCGTAAAAGATACAGATTTAAAACGCCTTACGGGTATGGATAAAGATTCTTTTCATCAGATGATAGTAAGGATAAATGACATTAATCAAACAGAAGAAATCACAAAGGCGCTTAAGGATAAGCTTCCTGAATATGAAATAGTTAGTTGGAAAGAGCTGCAACCGGATCTGGCCATGATGACAGATTATGTTCATCAGATGTATGCCTTTTTTATGGCGATCATTCTTGCTGCTCTTGCATTCGGGATCATAAACACTATGCTTATGGTTGTTCTTGAAAGGACAAAGGAACTGGGTATGCTTACCGCCATAGGCATGAATAAGAAGAAAGTATTCTCAATGATAATGCTTGAATCGGTTTTCCTCTCTGTTACCGGAGGAGTTACCGGAATGATTGTAGGATGGTTAACAGTCTTGCTTACTGCCAGAAACGGGATTAACTTTGCCCAGTATGCTGAAGGAATGGAGGCTTTCGGATATTCTGCACATGTTTTCCCCGAGATTTCGGCAAGCTTTTTTATTATGATAACATTAATGATAATACTTACCGGTGTTGTATCGTCGATTTATCCTGCTATAAAAGCTCTAAAACTTGATCCGGCGGAAGCAATAAGAACCGATTAATTTATTCCCATTATTTAAACAGAAAAGTCATGAAAGTACTTGAACTAAAAGAAGTCAACAAAATATATGACGGTTCGGAGGTGCACGTACATGCCGTAAGCGATGTAACTCTTGATTTCCATGAGGCTGAATTTGCAGCAATAGTAGGTCCCTCCGGTTCAGGAAAAACCACTCTTCTGAACCTCATTGGCGGTCTTGACATGCCTACTTCAGGGGAGATAATCATTGATGGTACAAACCTTTCAAAACTGAAATCTTCACAGCTTATTGATTTCAGGATGAGGAATATAGGATTTGTCTTCCAGGCATATAATCTAATTCCTGTACTGACTGCAAAAGAAAATGTTGAATTTATTATGTCGCTGCAGAAATGGTCACGGAAAGAGCGTGATGAAAGAACTTTTGAACTTCTGAAAGCCGTAGGATTATTTGAAAGAATGAACAGCAGGCCATCCAAAATGTCGGGAGGGCAACAGCAAAGGGTGGCGGTTGCCAGGGCTCTTGCTTCGAGACCGAAATTTGTTCTCGCTGATGAACCTACTGCCAACCTCGATTCAAAATCTGCAACCACCCTTCTTGAGATAATGGAAAAACTAAATCATGAAGAAAAGATAACATTTATTTTTTCCACCCACGATGCGAGAGTTGTTAAAATGGCACATCGTGTTATTACCCTTGAGGATGGAAAAGTAGTTTCGGATGATAAAAGAGAATAGCGTTCCTCAAAATTGTTATGATAAGAAATCTGATTTTCATATTTTCATTTTTTCTGATTACAGCAAGTCAGGCTTTATCTCAGGAAAAGACAAAAACACTGACTCTCAACGGCTATCTTACAACCCTGCAAAGTGTTATGTTTGATTCGCTCTCAGGGCCGTTTGTAAATGAGAACCTTATACATAACAGGGTTAACCTGAAGGGATATGTCAATGATAATATAACATTTGCTGCCGAATTCAGAAACCGGCTTTTCACCGGCGATATGGTAAGATCAGGCCGATCGTATTCCGAAATGACCGGGAGTGATCAGGGTTGGGCCGATCTATCATGGAATATCCTGAATGAACAATCATTTTTTCTTAATACAACTATTGACCGTTTATGGGTCGATTTCAACTATGGAAAATTCCAGGCCAGGATCGGAAGGCAGAGGATTAATTGGGGACAAACTCTTGTGTGGAATCCGAATGACATTTATAATGCATATTCATTTTTCGATTTTGATTATGTTGAACGTCCCGGAAGTGATGCGTTGAGACTTCAATACTATCCCGGTTCTTCATCAGCCATTGAAATTGCCGTAAAGGCAGATAATAATGATGATATAACTGCTGCCGCTCTTTACAGATTCAATAAGTCGGGGTATGATATTCAATTTCTTGCAGGTTATGTTAACAATGAAGACCTGGTGGCAGGAGCCGGCTGGTCAGGAGCATTGGGCTCAGTCTCTTTCAGAGGTGAAGCATCGTGGTTCCAGCCTGCTGAGAAATTTTCAGATACAACAGGAATGGGTCTTTTTACAGTTGGGTTTGATAAAGGTTTTAAAAATAACTCAATGGCACAGGTGCAGGTAATGTACTGTAATGACCCACCGGATTTGAACGGGTTCAGTTATTTATATTCCGGGAACATGTCAACAAGAGATCTGGCTTTTTCAAGATTTTCTGCTTTCGGTCTATTCACGTACCCCGTTACGCCTCTTTTAAATGTCAGCGTTTCTGCAATGTGGTTTCCTGATCTGAAAGGCTATTTTGCCGGACCTTCATTAGATTATTCCGTTGCAGAAAATATCGCCTTTTCCCTTTTCTGGCAGCATTTCGACAGTAAAATTAATGATGAAAGGGTAAGAATAAACATAGGATTTCTCAGGTTGAAGTTCAGTTTCCAGATTTTTCATACTTTTACCCCCTTACCAAAAAATTAAAAGATGGCTCTTGTTCATGAATTTGAAAATAGCGGCAACTGGTTATTTAAAAGAAGAAGTTGGCTACCGTGTTTTATGATCGTTGCAGGTATTGTTATGATGTACATGGGCAACCGGCAGGCAATCCTCTTTGATATGAGGGATGAGCTTATCTTTCTTGTTGTGAGTCTTTTTGGCCAGGCTATCAGAATTTTGACAGTGGGGTTTACTCCAAAAAACACCTCCGGGAGAAATACAGTAAACGGACAAATTGCGGATGAACTTAATGTAACCGGTATATATTCTCTCCTTCGCCACCCGCTTTACCTTGGAAACTTCTTCATGTGGCTCGGCCCGGTTCTCTTTTTGCGATCAGTATGGTTTACAGTAGTATTCGGACTTTTATACTGGCTGTATTATGAGCGGATCATGTTTGCAGAAGAACAATATTTAAGGAGAAAATTCGGCGATATATATGACAAATGGTCAGAGACCGTAAGTTCCTTTATTCCATATTCACTCAAATACATTCCGTCCAGGCTTCCTTTTTCGGTAAGAAATGTTCTGAAGAGAGAATATAACAGCTTTGTCAACATCTTTGTGATATTCACCATCCTCGATCTTTTCAGAAACTATTTTCTGTCGGAACGGATCTATTTTACAGATATGTGGATTTATCTTTTTGTTTCAGCGTTTGTAATATGGATCGCAGTCAGAACGATTCACAAAAGGACCAATTGGTTTGAGGTCGAAGGTCGGTGATCATCTTCTTGATCCGGTGAAAATCATTATATAGTACAGCAGAGTTGCCAGGGAACCCAGGGCAGCAACCACATAGGTATATGCAGCCCATTTAAGCGCATCCTGTGCCTTATCATGATTCTGGTAAGAGGTTATCCCCGCGTTTGAAAGCCATGCAAGAGCCCGCTGGCTCGCGTTGATCTCTACCGGCAATGTGATGAAGCTGAAAATGGTTGTGAATGCAAAGAGAACTATTCCGGCAAGTAAGAGAGCAGGGAAAGTATTTATCATTAAAACGCCCGCGAGCAGTATCCACTGCACCCACCTGGATGAAAAGCTCACTGCCGGCACCAACCTGGATCTGAGGCCTAACCAGGCATAAGCCGTTGCATGCTGAACGGCATGTCCGCATTCGTGTGCGGCGACTGCAGCGGCTGATAAGTTCTTTCCATTATATACATCCTGGCTGAGATTAATTGTTTTATCAACCGGATTATAATGGTCGGTAAGCTGCCCCTGCACGCTTTCAACCCGAACATCGGTGATCCCATGGTCGCGTAACATTCTCTCTGCCACATCGCGACCCGACATTCCATTGTCGTTAATTATTTTAGAATACTTTTTAAACTTCGATTTTAATGTCAAACTTACGATCCAGCTCAGGATCATAAATCCTATGAAAATTATCCAGATATTCATAACCTTTTTCCCTCCTTAAATTATATTTCTTAATAACTGCAAAATTTTTGCCAAAAGCAAACTGGCAGTTCCAAATGGCCATTTTGGCAGAAAGTGCAAATGTACACTTTTCATATTTTGATAAAACTCATTTCGGTGTCAATTATTATCTTTGTGCAATGATAAAGTCAATAAATGCGATATTGTCATTTCTATTCTCTCTCCCGGTTCTTTTTTACAGGTATTCAATTTCTCCTTTTTTACGACCATCATGCCGTCATGTTCCATCCTGTTCACAATATGTACTTGACGCGCTGAAGATTCATGGCCCCTTCATCGGGCTGTTTTTAGGGACAGGACGAATACTCAGATGCAGGCCGGGAGGCACCCATGGTTATGATCCGGTTCCTTTAATCTGGATCCGTCGCTACCGGCCATTTTTTACCCTGTTTAGCAGATGGGAAAAGGGAAACAGACTAAAGATAGACCGCAAGACAATTAAAAGTTAAGCTCCTCTTTAAGATGCTTATACCCGGCACGGCTTACAGGAAGCTTGTCGCCTGAGTGAAGGATTGCTATATGATTGTCCTTCCCATAAGGCTCAATACGATTAATCTCCCCGACTTTTACAATGTATGAACGGTGAATTCTTACAAAATCGGCCTTCGGAAGATTATCTTCATAAAATTTCATTGTCTGCTGCTTCAAAGCTTTCCCTGCAGAATGGTATATCATTACATAATCATCCTCTGCCGCCACATACCTTATTTGATCAACCGGGATGATGATAATAGAATTGGCTTTTCTGACAACGATCCTGGTTACCGGAGATGACGGTTCCGGTCTTTTAGAAAGTAAAAGGCTTGCAGACTTCTGATCGCCTTTTCCTGATCCGATTTTTTCAATAGCTTTATCGATTGACTCTTTAAGCCGCTCCTTATGAAATGGTTTTAACAGGTAATCAATGGCATTTAGCTCAAATGCCTTTATGGCAAACTGATCGTAAGCTGTGGTAAATATGATTTCCGGCCTCTCTTCAAGAACTTCGAGCATTTCAAACCCTGTGAGTTTTGGCATCTGGATGTCGAGAAAAACCAGGTCCGGCTTCATTTCAGATATTGATTTCAATCCTGCAAAACCATCCGGGCATTCAGCAACCAACTCTATCTCATTATAATCTTTAAGATAGTGTTTTAATAATTCACGTGCCGGTGCCTCATCTTCAATTATGATTGTTCTTAACTTTTTCATTCTTCATTAGTTGGTATAAAGAGGCTAACAGTGTAAATGCCATTTTCCCTAATCGTTCTGAGAGAACCTTTATTTCCATATGATAACTCAAGCCTTCGGGTCACATTCAGGAGTCCGGTGCCTGTCCCTTTTGCTGAGGATGGACCCGGCTCATAATTATTCCCGATGGTTATTTCCAGGTATCCATTTAATATTTGTGCGCTGGTAAATATTCTGACACACTCAGTGCTTTCATAAACGCCATGCTTCACGGCATTTTCATAAAGTGGCTGCAGGAGCATTACAGGTATTTTTATTTCAAGGCAGTCATTTTCGATATTCTCCTCTGTAGTTAGTTTATCACCGAACCTGACTTTTTCAATATCAAGATATAAACGCAGGTTTTCAAGTTCACTTTGGAGAGAGACAGGCTGTTCATCCTTCCTTGAAAGTGCATATCTCATAAATTCCGACAACTTGACAATCATATTCCTGGCTTTTTCAGGGTCAGTTACTGTCAGGGAGCTTATGGAATTAAGGCTGTTAAAGAGAAAGTGCGGATTGATTTGAGACCGGAGCATTTTTAGTTCGGTCTCTTTTACAAGGCTCTCAAGCCGGGCCTCCCTAACATTCTTTTCCGACAGGTTGGTAAGACTTATAAAAAGGTAGTACGACAGGATTATGAGTCCGTAAATAAAAATGCCGGTTCCGATCCTGTAAGGGAATGTTGCATCCCAGTATGCCTGGTAATTATTTTGTTCAGGAAGGACCAAAAGCACAATAAATTTTGTAATCACGACCCACAAACCGATTGAGATGGCTCCGCTGGCAACAAGATTTGAAATCAGTGTTGTTGGCCGCATCTCGCCTTTATTAAAGAAACTGAAGGGATACCATAACGAAAGGGCGATACCGGAATATATTAACAAAGATATTAAGCTATCGATCAGACTAATATTAATAAAACTTCCGTAAGCAAAATAAAACAAAAGCGACTGGCCCAGCGCAAGGAAGAGCCAGACCAGCCACCAAACTATCAGCCGTACTCTGTTTGCAAGTACAGGATGTTTCATTCAGTAAGTTATTAATAGCTTTTTACCTCTCCGCCACCGAATACCACTGCTCCTTTAATCACCAGTTGTTTGGAAGTATCAATTGTTCTTCCCGGGTTTAATTTACGTGAGTCACCAAAGCCTCCGAGAACGGGAACAACTTCAATTTTTACGTTCCAGTCGTCGGGGACTATTATTGTAGTACCACCGAATACGCATGCAAGTTCAAGCTCAGATACTCCCGGGGCAAGTTTTGCCTTTGAAAGATCAATTTCGCTTCCGCCAAATACTGCAGTAACTTTTCCGCCTCTGAAATTATCCGAAACAATCTGACGTTCTCCGCCACTGAATACATGCACGTAGTCAATATAATCATCGCCAACCTGGGGGGTTGTTGAAATGGAATTCCAGCCTTTTCGTTTGGTAAATATGAATATTACCCCGATAATAATAAAGATGGAAGGCCAGAACATATTCACATCAAATGTCTCCCTGAAAATCTGTGGTATAAGGAAAAATGCTCCAACAGCCATAACAATGACGCCTGAGGTTTTTCCTCCTGATGAACCGATGGTTATTACCAGACCTATCGTGACAAGCAGCATAGGCCAGCTGAAAATAACATGATCAATAAAATCAGGAAAAAAACCCGTGTTTCTCATTACCAGAAATAACCCAACCAGAACAAGTATCACGCCGATAATAGCGCGATTGTTCTTAATATGATGATGTCCGTGTCCATAGTGGCGGTTCTCATCTCTGTAGTTTTCATTTGTTTCCATAATTGCAAATTTATTTGTTTCTGAATTAATTACTTTCGTTTTTCCGTTTAAAAAATGAAGATAGTATAAATGACAGACCAATTAAAACAATTACTGCAGGCCAATAGAAGGTTTTAACGATTTCCGGTGTAACAACATAAAAGTTATCCTTCAAAAACCATACTCCTCCGGCTATAAGCAATAAACCTCCGGTGAAGTGAAGGTTTAATAAAAGCAATACACCGATGAATATCATTGCTGTTTCCCACGTAAAGTAGCTGCTGACGCTTCCAAGGTTTAACAGGTCATTGGTGGCAACAAGAAGAGCCGCACCCAGGACGATAAAGAACAATCCGATGCTCACCCTGGGGTGATGTTCCCTTTCTCTAAATTGATGATGATAATAATCTCTGTGTCTCATATTTTTAATATTATTTAATCTTCTTCAAAAGTAATTTTCATTATAAGAGCTACTAAGAGAAAATCGGTAAACAGCGTTTTTCTATCGGTATATGGTATTTTATGGCAATAAATGTTACTTTTTTGTTGATAATTTTTTTAATTGAAGAAGGATTTATATTTTTGCAAACCAAAAATTGTAGATATGTCCGGATCATATAGTATATTGTTAAGCGGATTGAAAGAGATGAATTTATAAAACTAATGAACGATAATTAAATATTTTTAAAATGGCACATCCGAAACACAAACATTCTAAGACCAGAAGAGATAAGCGCAGAACACATTACAAGGCAACTGCGCCTACAGTGGCAAGCTGTTCAAACTGCGGATCTTCCGTTCTGTATCACAGGGTATGTCCCGAATGCGGATTTTACAGAGGCAAGCTTGCTATTGTGAAGAAGGCAACTGTCTGACGTCATTTAACTTAAAATATGTAATATGAGAATTGGCCTTGATGTCATGGGTGGTGATTTTGCACCTGATGCAATCATTGAAGGCGCCGTTGATTCCCTTCAGCATTTAGCAGTTGAGGAGAAAGTGGTACTTATTGGAGATGAGGGTTCTATATGCAGGAAACTGGATGATATGAAGGTTGAACCATCCCTGTTTAATATAGTACACACATCACAGGTAATTGAGATGGCAGATCATCCTGCAAAAGCCTTTTCACAGAAAAAATCTTCAAGCATTGCCGTCGGATTCGGGATGCTGAAAAATGGTACCCTCGATGGCTTTTGCAGCGCAGGAAACACAGGTGCAATGCTCGTGGGAGCAAGTTATACCGTAAATGTGATACCCGGAGTACTAAGACCGGCGCTGGCTACAGTACTGCCATGCGTTGATAACCGCGATTCAGTTATCCTTGATATAGGATTGAATCCTGATTGTAAACCGGAGGTTCTTTTGCAGTATGGGGTACTTGGCAGTATTTATGCAAAATATGTTCTGGGAACAGATAATCCAACTGTCGGGTTACTTAATATTGGTGGAGAAGAGACAAAAGGAACTCCTTCTGTAAAAACTGCTTATGAGTTAATGAAAGGACATCCCGGGATTAACTTTGCCGGAAATATTGAAGGGAATTCACTTTTTCGCGAAACGATGACTGATGTTATTGTTTGTGATGGCTTTGTAGGGAATGTAATTCTTAAGCTTGGAGAAGCGTTCTATGAAATATATAAAAGCAGGAATCTTAAAGATGCATATTTTGATCGGCTTGACTGGGAAAATATCGGGGGGACCCCAATTATAGGTATAAATGCCAATGTTGTAATCGGACATGGAATTGCAAAGCGGAAAGCTATAATGAATATGATTCTTCAGACCAGAGGAGTTGTACATGCCAATCTTGCTCAAAAGATTATTGAAGCAATATAATTATGGAAAAGATACGTGCAGCTATTACAGGTATTAATGCCTGGGTGCCGGAATACAGGTTGACAAATCAGGAACTCTCAAAAATGGTTGATACGTCCGATGAATGGATAATGCAGAGAGTCGGAATAAAGGAGAGGCGGATCCTCAAAGGAGAGGGACTTGGAAGTTCGGATATGGGCAAACAGGCAGTACAGGGTTTATTATTAAAAACCAATACCGCACCAGAAGATGTTGATCTGCTGATCTGTTCCACGGTTACTCCCGACATGTTCTTCCCGGCAACGGCAAATATCATATCAGAAAAGTGCGGCATTAAAAATGCATTCAGTTTTGATCTTAATGCAGCCTGTTCAGGATTTCTCTTTGCATTGCAGACAGGCGCAGCTTATGTTGAAACAGGCAGATATAAAAAGGTTATTATTGTCGGAGCCGACAAAATGTCGTCAATTACGGATTACACTGACCGTACTTCATGCCCTCTTTTTGGTGATGCAGCCGGAGCCGTTCTTCTTGAACCCACAACAGAGGAATTCGGGATAATGGATTATATTTTTCATACTGACGGTTCGGGCATGAAATACCTGCACCTGAAAGCCGGGGGCTCTGTTAAGCCTGCCTCTCATGAAACTGTTGATGCCAAAGAACACTTTCTATACCAGGAAGGACAGAGCGTATTCAAATTTGCTGTTTTAAATATGGCCGATGTTGCAGTAGAGATTATGGAACGTAATAATCTCAAATCTGAAGACATTGCATGGCTTGTTCCTCATCAGGCAAACCTTCGTATTATCGACGCGACAGGTAGAAGGATGGGACTTCCTCCGGAAAAGGTAATGATCAACATCGAGAATTACGGAAATACAACTTCGGCTACAATTCCCTTGTGCATCTGGGAATATGAACAAAAACTTAAAAAGGGAGATATTCTGATACTCGCGGCTTTCGGAGGAGGCTTTACATGGGGCTCGATATACCTGAAGTGGGCGTACGATCCAAAATAAACCCCCTATTTTGCCCCCAATCCCGCAAATAGGGGCAAACACATTATTTTATCTGCAATAGTTTTTATATTTGTGAGTTATTAAGTTTATATCTCTAATCTTTTAAATATTATGGCAAAGTACAACGAGGCTGATAACACCACTATTAATCTTATAAGCAACGGAACTGATATAACCGGCGAGATCAAATCCAATGGTGATATCAGAATTGACGGTACTCTTAAGGGAAATCTAAACACAAAAGGCAAAGTTGTTATTGGTCCAACCGGGAAAGTTGATGGGGAAATTATTTGCAAAAACTCAGAAGTTTCAGGCATTATTGAAGGTAAAATCACAGTTGGGCAGTTACTTAGCCTGAAAGCATCTTCAAAAATACACGGTGATATAGCTACTTCAAAACTTTCTATCGAACCGGGAGCTATTTTCTCCGGAACTTGCAAAATGAGTGATAACGATTACAATGGAGGAGGAGCAACCACTAAAGAAAAAGAACCCGAAAAGTCCGGGAAATAAAGGTATAAGAGATTTCGCCAGATACTCAGGTATGGCATTCCAGATGATAGGCATTATTCTTGTTACAACCTGGGGTGGTGTAAAACTTGATAAACTGACGGGGTTTGATAAGCCTGTTTTTACAATAACCCTTTCCCTTCTCGGGGTTTTTGCAGCAATTTACACTGCAGTGAAAGATTTTATTAAGTGATCCGAATTTTTGAAACCATTTCATAAATATATTTTATTCCTGTTATTATTGAATATTCTGTTAATCGGTACAGGATATCTTCTGGTATCAGAAGGAGGCCTCAATCTGTCTTTCAACGAAATTGCCATTTTATCACCTCTCTTTTCAATTATTGCACTTATAACCCTGATCATTTTTTTAAAAGGGCAGACCAAAGAACCCGATAGCCAGGCACTACATAGCCTGGTCTCTGTAAGCCTGAAGTTTCTGCTTGAGCTGGTATTAGCTCTTGTTTGGTTTATTGTTGCTAAAAAAACATCTTTGCCATCAGTTTTAATATTTTTTGTTTTATATTTAACACTCACTTTGTTTTCAATATGGGTTATACTGAAAACACTGAAAAACAAATCTTTATAAAACTGATACTGATTTGAAAACAAGAAATTTAATCGGCTTTTTCTTCTTTCTTATCCTTTCGGGAACAACTATATCAGCCTTCGGCAGGAATGTTGAAGAAAAAGAGGAGGGGAAAGAAAAATTCAAAGCAAGCACATATATCCTTGAACATATTGCTGATTCGCATGAGTGGCACATTCTTACAACAAAGAAAGATACCATTGCCATATATCTTCCGGTTATTCTGTTCACCAAAGAAACCGGGGTAAATGTTTTTTCTTCAAAGAAACTGGCTCATCGAAAAATTTACAAGGGTTTTATGCTTGCCGAAGAGGGAGACCTTAAAGGGAAAATTGTAACGATAAATGCAGAGGGGAGAATTGATGAAGAGAATCTTCCCCTTGACTTTTCAATGACAAAAACTGTTGTGGGGATGCTATCTGCTGCAATAATTGGCCTGTTACTATTCCTGTCGCTTGCGCGATCGTATAAGAAAACAGGTATCAGTCATCCTAAAGGCATTCAGAGTTTCCTTGAACCAATCATACTTTTTGTCCGCGATGATATAGCGATTCCCAATCTGGGTCATAAATATGAAAAATACATGCCCTACCTTCTGTCGGCATTCTTCTTTATACTGATCAACAATTTAATGGGGCTTATTCCATTTCCTCCCCCTTTCGGGGCAAATGTTACCGGAAACATTGCAATTACTTTTGTATTAGCCCTTTGCACATTCCTTATTACTCAGTTCAGTGGCAACAAATCATATTGGAGGCATATTTTTGCAACACCAGGAGTGCCATTCTGGCTGCTGCCGGTAATGATCCCTGTCGAAATAATCGGGATGTTTTCAAAACCTTTTGCACTTATGATCCGGTTATTCGCAAATATTACAGCAGGCCACATTATTGTGTTAAGCCTGATTTGTTTGATTTTTATTTTTGATTCACTTGCACTTGCACCGGTATCAGTATTCTTTGTGATTTTTATGGATTGCCTCGAACTTCTTGTGGCATTCCTTCAGGCATATATATTTACCCTGCTTTCAGCATTATTTATTAGTTTGGCCGTACAGGAACATCATTGATTTATATTGTTTAATTAAAACCAAGTATTATGACAGGAACATTGGCAGCAATAGGAGCAGGTCTCGCAGTAATAGGTGCAGGACTTGGTATTGGAAGAATAGGCAGCTCGGCAATGGATGCAATAGCAAGACAGCCGGAAGCATATTCAAAGATACAGATTGCCATGATCATTTCAGCCGCCCTTATTGAAGGAGCTGCTTTGTTCGCAATTGTAGTTGCTCTTATGTAGTAACTTAAAATTATGAAGCCTGCAACGGTTGGTTGCAGAGCTTCATTTGTATTAAAATCGTTAAAACAACTTATATGATATTATTAGCTAACAGCCTGACCACCCCTGCAAGCGGAACACTTTTCTGGTCAGCACTGATTTTTGGTCTGTTCTTCCTGATCCTGACAAAATTTGCCTGGAAGCCTATCCTGAATGCAGTTAAAGCAAGAGATGAGTTGATTAAAAGCTCTCTTGAATCTGCAGAAAAAGCACGGGAGGAGATGTCAAAACTCCAAAGCGACAATGAAGCAATCCTGCGCAAAGCCAGAGAAGAGCGTGAGGGTATACTTAAAGAAGCAAGAGAAATGCGCGATAAGCTTATTTCTGAAGCTAAAGGAAAGGCTGCAGAGGAGGCTGAAAAACTTGTTGAGAAAGCAAGAGCAGGGATTGAGAGTGAAAAGAGGAAAGCACTTTCAGAGATTCACGAGCAGGTGGCAACACTTTCAGTTGAGATAGCCTCAAAATTGCTTGGTGAAAAACTTAAGCAGACAGGAGAACAGGAGAAACTGATTGATCATTATCTTAAAGAGATTGATTTCAATAAGAATTAAGAAGCAATATCTGTAATGAACGACAGCAAAATATCCGTAAGGTATTCAAGAGCATTATTCCAGTCGGCGCTCGAAAGAAAGATACTTGATGAGGTTAATCAGGACATGATCTTTATTTCGGAAATCTGTAAAATCCCGGAAGCAAAAGAGTTCCTTCATAGTCCTATCATTGTTCCCTCAAAAAAGGGAGCGATATTTCACAAAATGTTAGGAGATAACGTGGAGAAAATCACTCTTTCCCTGATCGACCTGGTTGTGAAAAACGGCAGAGAGAGCTATCTTCCTGCAATTGCAAGGGTATTCATCCACGAGACGATGAAATACAAGGGAATCACAGAATTAGTACTGACAACAGCCGTTAAAGTAAATGCTAAAGTCAAAAAACAAATAACTGATCTTATTTCGGAAGGTTTTAAGACTAAAGTTGAACTTGAAGAAAAAATTGACACTGAAATAGTTGGTGGATTTATCCTGCGGGTTGATGATAATTACATTGATGCCAGCATAAGGAATAAACTGAGGAAGATAAAAAAAGAGTTTCTGGAAAGTGTTATAACTTCAGAATAACAGATTATTATTAACAAGGAATTTTAAGATAATAAAATATGGCAAATATTAAACCAGCAGAAGTTTCAAAAATTCTCAAGCAACAACTGGAAGGAATTCAGACCGGTGTTGAACTGGAAGAGGTCGGAACCGTGCTTCAGGTTGGTGACGGAATCGTCCGTATTTACGGACTTTCAAACGCGCAATCGAATGAACTGATTGAGTTTGAAAATGGAATTGAAGCAATAGTGCTGAACCTTGAAGAAGATAATATCGGAGCAGTATTATTAGGTCCTACAGAAGAGATAAATGAAGGTGACATTGTGAAAAGAACCGGTCGGATAGCTTCTATCGGAGTAGGCGAGGGATTATTGGGAAGAGTAATCACACCAACAGGTCAGCCAATCGATGGGAAGGGTCCGATAAAAGGGGAACTGTTTATTCTTCCTTTTGAAAGAAAAGCTCCCGGGGTTATTTTCCGGCAACCGGTCAGGCAACCACTCCAGACAGGGATCAAGGCTATTGATGCTATGATACCAATAGGTCGCGGACAGAGGGAACTTATTATTGGCGACAGGCAGACCGGTAAAACGGCTATTGCCATCGATACTATTATTAATCAGCGGAGTAACTTTGAAAAGGGTAAACCGGTTTATTGCATTTATGTCGCAATAGGACAAAAAGGATCAACGGTTGCCAATATAGCAGCAACACTCGAAGAACATGGGGCGCTTGAATATACAGTTATTGTACTTGCTACTGCTTCTGATCCGGCTGCTTCCCAGTTCTATGCTCCTTTTGCCGGAGCTGCAATCGGGGAATTTTTCCGCGATACCGGTCGTGATGCACTTATCATTTACGATGACCTTTCAAAACAGGCCGTATCTTACAGGGAAGTATCCCTTTTACTTCGTCGTCCACCCGGGCGCGAAGCTTACCCCGGCGATGTTTTCTACCTGCACTCACGACTTCTTGAAAGAGCAGCTAAAATAATTGAATCCGATGAAGTTGCACAAAAGATGAACGATCTTCCGGAATCAATCAGGCATATGGTTAAGGGAGGAGGATCGCTTACTGCCCTGCCAATAATAGAAACTCAGGCCGGTGACGTGTCGGCATATATTCCGACTAACGTGATTTCTATCACCGATGGCCAGATATTTCTGGAAACAAGTCTTTTCAATTCCGGCGTTAGACCGGCAATTAATGTTGGTATATCAGTATCGAGGGTGGGAGGAAATGCCCAGATTAAATCGATGAAAAAAATCGCCGGGACTCTGAAAGTTGACCAGGCACAATACCGCGAACTCGAAGCATTCTCTAAATTCGGCTCTGACCTTGACGCATCTACTCTGGCTATTCTGAATAAAGGAGCCAAAAACGTTCAGATACTTAAACAGGGACAATATGCCCCGGTGCCGGTCGAAAAACAGGTTGCAATAATTTATTGCGGAACAATGGGTCTTTTAAAGGATGTTCCGGTTAGCAAAGTGAAGATTTTCGAAAATGAGTTCCTGGAGTATCTCGATCTTAAACACAGAGACGTTCTGGATAACCTTCATGACGGAATACTTAATAATGATATTACCAAAATTCTTGAAAAAGTTGCTTCGGATTTGGTTATTAAATACCGGCCGCAGTAATCGGGATCAGTTGAATAAATGGATTTTAAATGGCAAATTTTAAAGCAATAAGAATAAGAATTACCTCTGTTAAATCAACCAGGCAGATCACCTCGGCCATGAAGATGGTGTCTGCTGCCAAATTGCGGAAGGCTCAGGATAAGATTGTGAGACTGAGGCCATATGCAAATAAATTGCACGAGATACTGGTTGGTCTTTCACAGAGCCTTTCGGACTCTGAAACAGACAATATTTATGGAAGAGTGTCTTCTCCGGATAAAGTTCTTATTGTTGTTATCACATCTAACAGAGGTCTCTGTGGAGCATTCAACACCAATGTTATAAAAGAAGCCAGAAAGGTCATTTCAGAAAAATATTATGACCAATATAGAAATGGTAACCTGAAGCTCCTGACGATCGGGAAAAAGGGATTTGATTATTTCAGGAAGCAGACAGTGAATATGCTTCCCGAACAGAATAATTTGCTTCATGATCTTTCATTTAATAATGTTGCCTGGGTGGCTGAACAGGTTATGAGCAGTTTTTCATCAGGAGAATTCGACAGGGTGGAGCTCATCTATAACCAGTTTAAGAATGCTGCAGTGCAGAACCTCACCTATGAAGTCTTTCTCCCTGTTGAGACAGTGCCTGCCGGAAAAGTTAAAACTACTCCGGTTGACTATATTTATGAACCCAACCAGGAGGATATTATTAAAGATCTTATACCTAAATCCTTAAAGATTCAATTTTACAAAGCAGTTCTCGATTCCTTTGTAGCTGAACATGGCGCCAGAATGACCGCAATGCATAAAGCAACCGATAATGCAACCAGTATGATCCGCGATTTGACACTTCAATACAACAAAGCAAGACAAGCTGCAATAACAAACCAGATACTCGAAGTTGTAAGTGGGGCAGAAGCACTCAGAGGTTAAAATTAATTGATTATCAGGATTGCTTTAAAAATATAATGTACAATTACCCTGACCTTAAAAATTTAGTTGATAAGGCTATAATTAATCTTTCGTATAATACGGAAGCAGAGAAACTTATCGACCCGGTAAAATATATCCTGTCAATAGGGGGGAAAAGATTAAGGCCCGTTTTGGCCCTGATGGCCTGCAACCTCTTTAATGACAAAATTGATGAAGCAATCATGCCTGCCACGGGGCTGGAAGTGTTTCATAACTTCACCCTGGTTCATGATGATATTATGGATCAGGCTGCGGTAAGAAGAAATTTCCCCACAGTTCATAGTAAATGGGGCATTAGCCAGGCAGTTTTGTCCGGCGACGTGATGGCATTTATTGCCAATGATTGTTTTTTGCAAGTCCCTCCCAGGTGTTTACTTAAAGTTTTCAAGGTCTTTAATAAAACAGCAATTGAAGTATGTGCCGGACAGCAACTCGACATCGATTTTGAAAAAGCAATGATAGTGACACAAGAAGAACATTCGCGGATGATTGAACTTAAAACCGCGGTCCTTCTGGCTGCTTCAGTTAAAATTGGTGCTATTATCGGAGGAGCTGATGATAAGGATTCAGAGCTTCTTTATGAGTTTGGCAGAAACCTTGGACTTGCTTTTCAGATACAGGATGACCTTCTTGATATTTATGGTGATGTTAAAGTTTTTGGCAAAATTCCGGGAGGTGATATTATTGCCAACAAGAAGACCTTCCTATTGGTAAAAGCCATGGAAATAGCGTCAGGTAACCAGCTTAAACAACTTCAGGAACTGTTTGCAATAAAAGATTTTGACCCGGAGATCAAAGTTAAAACAGTTATTGGTTTATATGATCAGCTCAACATTAAAGCTGTTACAGAGAACCTGGCAAATGACTATATAAATTCAGCCACCAGCCTGCTTGATAAAATCGGAGTTGATAAGGAAAGGAAAAAAGAGCTTGCTCAGATTACCAATTCACTTATTGGAAGAAACAGGTAATTTACTTACCTGAGTTTTTGTTTTTCTTCAAGAAGTCAATGTTTATCAGAACACCAACATTTACCATTAACTGATCGTACTTACTAATAATGTATTTAACTTCACCATAAAGATCAATCTGTTCGGCAATCTTCATATAAGTTCCAGCTCCGATATTGATACCCAGGGCATTATCACTTTCTGCATTTGCCGGTGAAGTGGTATAAGTTGCTTTTTTTCTTGTATATAATATATCAAGGCCGGCAAGACCATAAAACTCAAACCTGTCGAGGGAGTTAAAAACATAGTGACCATTAATATCAAACATCAGCGAAGAGACAGTAGTTGTTCCCGATTGTTCTTTTGTAATATTTGGATAGAAAACGGTAAAAGAGGGAGAAATATGGAGAGGTACACTTATTTCATAGATCCCTTTGAAAGAAATAGCAATTTTCCCGCTCTTGTTTGCCTCCCATGGCATATTATGAAATGGGAAACCACTACTGAGTGCCAGCCCTCCGCCAATTTTCGTAAACTGGCCATTTGCTATGGAGAGCATAGAAATCATTAAAAGGGATGTAAAAATGAGTTTTTTCATACCGGTGAATTTTAAAATTGACAGTTAATAATTTCCATTGGGTTATCGCGACAAAGATAAAAAATTATGAAATATCGGACAATGAGAATCTGATTATGGGATAAAAAAAAGAACTTTTTGACAAAACAGAATTTATACACAGGGTCAACGCATTTAAATTTTAATGTGTATCCGAATTCATGTAGATAAGCTCTTTGATTTTTCTATTCGTGGTGAGATTACCTTCGATGAGCTCATCGCGCAGGAGCGGGACTCTGTTCCTCATTTCGCTGTGCATCAT
>JAPLEB010000049.1 GCA_026391555.1 Bacteroidia bacterium
ACTAATTATTGAAACAATTATTAGTGACGACCATGAAGTAATTAACAGATTTGCAATATTATAGCCTCAAATTGTTAATAACCACGCAAAAATCTGCTTTTATGAAAAAAGGACTGTTAATAACCCTTACAAATTTGTTAATAGCCTATCAGTTTTTTATTTCTTCGTGCGTTGACCCTGAATTTATACAGCAATAAGACATTATAAAACACAAAAATTATTAAATTTGTATCTTCTGTTGAAAACAATAATGATTATTTATGATCATATTAACAAAAATCTGTTAAAGTAGAATTAAATTGAGATGAAAATGGAATTAAGAATAGATATAGATTATAATCAAATACTCAGGTTGATTCATCAGCTTCCAAAAAGAGAAGTTGATAGATTGACAAATACATTGCAATCAGAAATTTTATCAAAAAAATCATCGGGATCAATAAAAAAAATAATTTTAAAAGCGCCAACTTGGTCTGATTCAGATTTTACTGATTATAATGAAACCAGAGCTCATCTGAATAAATCAAGGATCGCATGATATTACTCGATTCTTCAATATTGATTGAATTGTTTCGTAAAAAGAATAAAGAAAAAACATTATTTTATACCTTATCTCAGACTTATAGGGATTTTTGCATATCTTCAATTACCAACTATGAGATTGGCATTGGCAATAGAAAATCTCATGCAGAATACTGGGAATTATTGAGTGAGAATTTGAGAATAATCCCTTTTGATAAAGCCTGCTCAAATAGTGCTGTTTCGATTTATCTTGAATTATTGAAAGGTAATAAGATGATTGATTTTGCCGATATATTGATCGGATCTACTGCTGTGGCATATAATATTCCAATTGCAACTCTAAATGTTAAACATTTTGAAAGAATCGCAGGATTAGAAATAATTAAATAATGCCTCGCATCAAGGCTCCTGTTATATCACATCTGAAGCCTTGGTATTTTTCTGTGGATTTATACAGCAATAAGACATTATAAAACACAAAAATTATTAAATTTGTATCTTCTGGGGAATTTAAATAAATAACTAAGATATATGTCACAGAATACCGGGAAAATCAGCCAGATCATTGGACCAGTGGTTGATATTACTTTCGAAAGGCAGGGTTTTGAAATGCCTGATATTTATGATGCACTCGAGATTAAAAGAGATGACGGCTCACTGCTTGTTGTAGAATGTCAGCAACACATTGGCGAAAGGACCGTCCGGACAATTGCCATGGACTCTACCGATGGTCTGCGCAGAGGGATGGAAGTTGTTGCAACAGGTTTGCCGATTACAATGCCGATCGGAGAACAAATAAAAGGCCGCCTTATGAATGTGACAGGGGAAGCAATTGATGGCATCGGGCCACTCGATAAAAAGGGAGGATACCCTATTCATCGCAAACCACCAAAATATGAGGATCTTTCGACAGAAAAGGAGATATTGTATACCGGTATTAAGGTGATTGACCTTATTGAGCCTTATTCAAAAGGTGGAAAAATCGGACTCTTCGGTGGCGCCGGAGTAGGCAAAACAGTTGTTATCCTTGAACTGATTAATAATATAGCAAAATCATATTCCGGTTTATCAGTGTTTGCAGGGGTCGGAGAAAGAACAAGGGAAGGAAATGATCTGCTTCGCGACATGATTGAAGCAGGCGTTATTAAATATGGCAAGGAATTTCTTGAAAGCATGAAATCCGGTGGCTGGGATCTTTCAAAAGTTGATAAGAACGCTCTTAAAGAATCACAGCTTGCACTTGTATTCGGTCAGATGAATGAACCCCCCGGAGCAAGAGCAAGAGTTGCTTTGTCGGGTCTTTCAGTTGCCGAACATTTCAGGGATGGCGATGGGAAAAGCGGTGGAAGAGATATTCTTTTCTTTATGGATAATGTATTCCGGTTTACCCAGGCAGGTTCAGAAGTGTCAGCCCTTCTTGGAAGGATGCCTTCTGCAGTAGGCTATCAGCCAACACTTGCTACTGAGATGGGTATAATGCAGGAAAGGATCACATCAACAAAACACGGATCAATTACTTCAGTTCAGGCAGTATATGTACCGGCCGACGATCTTACTGACCCTGCTCCGGCTACAACATTTGCTCACCTCGATGCAACTACAGTGTTAAGTAGAAAAATTTCTGAACTTGGTATATACCCTGCTGTCGATCCACTTGATTCAACATCAAGGATACTGACTGCAGAAATTGTTGGTGAAGTTCATTATAGCTGCGCACAGCGGGTAAAAGAGCTGCTTCAGAGATATAATGAATTACAGGATATTATTGCTATTCTCGGTATGGACGAACTTTCCGAAGAGGATAAACTTGTTGTTCACAGAGCCAGAAGAGTACAAAGATTCCTTTCACAACCCTTCCAGGTTGCAGAATCATTCACCGGAATAAAGGGGGCTCTCGTTTCAATCGAAGATACAATTAAAGGATTCAACATGATCATGGATGGTAAGGTTGACCAATATCCCGAATCGGCATTTATGCTTGTCGGAACTATCGAAGACGCGATTGAAAAGGGCGAAAAAATTCTTGCTCAGTCAAAATAGTCACACGGAATGAAAATAGAGATTATCACACCTGACAAAAAAGTATTCGAGGGGGATATTAAATCTGTAAGGGTCCCCGGCAAAAAAGGGTCCTTCCAGGTATTGAAAGACCACGCCCCTATTATCTCTACTCTTGAAAACGGACCTGTAATTATGGTTGATCAGGAAGGTAAAGAGACAATATTTGAGATCAATGGAGGAGTGATTGAAGTTAAGGCGAACAAAATAATTCTTCTTGCAGATTCCGTGAAATAAGATATTTCTGATGACCCCTGATGAATTTCGCAGACATGCGCATGAGCTTGTTGAATGGATGGCAGGCTATATGGAAAATGTTGAGAATTTTCCGGTTAAATCATCAGCAGTGCCTGGGGAGATTTTTAAAAAGATCCCTGATAGCCCACCTTTACATTCAGAACCTTTCAACTCCTTGATGAGGGATTTCGATGAGATAATAATACCGGGGATAACCCACTGGCAGAATCCGAATTTTTTTGCATATTTTCCGGCAAACATAAGCCCTCCGTCAATACTTGCCGAAATGCTCATTGCAACTCTTGGTGCCCAGTGTATGATTTGGGAAACATCGCCGGCTGCAGCAGAGCTCGAGGAGAAAATGATGATATGGCTCAGGGATATGATCGGGCTGCCTTCGGGGTTTGAAGGTGTAATCGAGGATTCCGCCTCCACCGCTACCCTCGCGGCAATACTGACAGCACGAGAAAGGATCACCAATTTTTCAATTAACAATGAAGGCGCTGAACATGCAGGTACCCTTAAAGTTTATTGTTCAGATCAGACTCATTCATCTGTTGAAAAGGCTGTAAAAATTTGCGGAATCGGCAGGAGAAACCTGGTTAAAATATCTGTGAAAGAGGACTTTTCAATGGATCCTGAAAAACTGAAGGAAGCAATCATTCACGACAAAAAGTGTGGACATATCCCTTGTTGTGTGGTTGCAACAATTGGTACTACAGGAACTACTGCTGTTGATCCTTTAAGGGCAATCGGAGAGGTATGCAGGGAAAATGATGTTTGGTTGCATGTTGATGCAGCAATGGCCGGAACGGCTCTTATTTTACCCGAATTTCAGTGGATGCTCGATGGCAGGGAATTTATCGACAGTTTTGTTTTTAATCCACATAAATGGATGTTTACCAACTTCGATTGTACTGCTTATTTTGTAAAGGATGCAAGGGCACTCATTAAAACCTTTGAGGTTCTTCCTGAATATCTTAAAACGAGAACCAGAGGGAAAGTGAATGATTACCGCGATTGGGGGGTCCCGCTCGGACGAAGATTCAGGGCATTAAAACTCTGGTATGTAATAAGATCTTATGGAACTGAAGGACTCCGCGATAAAGTTAGATATCATATCAGCATTGCCGCTCAACTCTCTGAAATGATCTCCCGGGAAACGGACTTTGAAATACTTGCTCCTGTTATTATCAGTTTAGTGTGTTTCCGGTATAATCCTGCCGGGAATAATGAGGATAAGACTAACGCTTTAAATGAAAAGCTGAATCACCTGCTTAATGATTCAGGAAAATTATATCTGAGTCATACTGTCTTAAACGGAAAATATACTCTCAGAATGGTTACTGCCCAGGCAAATGTAACGTTGGAACATGTAGAGAAAGCATGGGATCTGATAAAGAAAACTGCCCGCAGTATAAAACCCTGAACAGATTACATCGGCTTCCTGCCAATGGTCATCCCGAATAAATCGATGTTGAACAGTAACTCCAAAGAGGGCGTTTCGCTAATCTTCTTCCAGGCAGTCTGAACTCCGCCGGATATCATAAAAGGAATCCTTAAGATATGAAAATCTGCCAGTAATTCAAATCCAAACGATCTGAAAGTCTCCTGGTTGTTGTGGTAATATTCAGCAATTAAACCATTTACAGTATTCTTATAATATGTATTACCTGTACCCAGAGCATAATCATAAAACAATCCGGTTCTGATCCTCTTCAGGTAAAGCAGGCTTGCAATGTTGAAATCGGGGTAGGAAAGAGGCAAAACATAATCAACTGAAAAAAGCTCAATATCCTTCGATTTAATATTTTTATAACCCCGCGGAAAAGGAACCCTGTTACCATACATGAATTTTGCAGGTTCCTGTATTTCTTTTTCAAGCCTGATTTTTATTCCATTATTCGGGAAGATGCCCGGGAAATAGAAGGAAGTCTTCAAAGTTCCTGCCGTCCCGTAAATTAATTCGTCGAAGGGGGCAAATGAATAATTCAGATCGATTGTCTGTGCCCACCTGGGATATATATCGCGTATTGCATACTTGTGATAATTGGAAAAATACAATCTTCCAGATAGTATTGTCTGGCCATAATCATAAGAACCAACGTCTTTAATAAAAACGTAATTATTTCTGTACTCTGATGTAATTGATGGCTGAAGATATTCAGAGAATTTGCCGGAGGAGAAACGGAGTGGCAGGGAAACAGTATTGGAGAATCTCATTCCTGACTGAATTGTTGAAGGATTACCAACGGCCTCTTCGAATTTAGTTATCCCGGGGTCGTAGCCATAATCCAGTTGCGATTCAAAAACCGGATACCACCCTTTCCATATTATCCGTGAATGAAGAACATGATTTTTTTCAGTTGAATATTCATAACCAATTGAAGAGATCAAAGTGCTTAATTGGTTCTGCGTCATAACGGAAATCCCTGGCCTGGCAGATCCGGGATCGCTCTTTATCTCTTCAATATCTGCATAGAATGGCATCCAGCTGTGAAATTTGAAAAGATGCTGCCATTTTCTGTAAGGTTCCGGCGTATAAGGAGGACTATTGATATTATCAGATATTTGTGGTTTTATATCAAAACGATTTATCAGGAAAGATGCAGAACCGGCATTGTCATTAACTGTACCCAAAGCATCAGCAAGTGTGGTACTGCAGATGCTATTTCCCTCTGATGAATAATCGCTGAAAATAATTTTACTTCCATTCAAACAGAGATCATTAGTTCCAAATCTTGATCTGGTCAATGATGATATCTTTCTATCGGGTGTTCGGAGGTAAATATTATCGGTCCCCGACAGGGAGCTGATAAAAAACAGAGAATCATTTCTCAGGAAAGAAGATTGAAGATCATCTCTGGAAGCCTCAACAATAGTCTCCCATTCCTTACTTGCCAAATTGTATGACATTACTCCTTCCCCCTCTTCTGTTAAGAATATAACAGTAATTTCCCCGCCACCTTCTGCCCACTGCGGACGCTGAAGCCAGACATTCCCGGGAGAAGGAACAGACTGCAGGACTGTTCCGGTTTCTGCATCAATTAAGACAAGATAATTATTGTTGTTAATGGCGTTTTCGATTGCTGTTATCTTCCTGCCATCGGGAGAGACTGATGCCGCAAGGTACCTGGATTTCCGGGACAACCGGGTAATCAAATTGCTGCTAATATCCATCAGTTTAATAACCGAATAGTCTCTGTTTTCCCATCTTGGATCGGATTGGGTTTCAACCCATACGAGTCTGCCGTTTGCATAAGAGATGAACCAGGGGTACACCTGTCCGGGTATATGTATTATTTTTTCTGTTTTTTTAGATGGATTTATCAACACAAATGCAGGGGGGGCTGATAATGAGGTTTTTACAGCAATAATGCTGTCGTTCCCGGCAAAGACCGGGGAATAGTAATTTATATACTTCCCCTTCTTTGAAGGATTAAATGGTTCATAAGAAACAGCATTATTTTCTGAAACCTCTTTTGTCCATATTGTCTTAAGAGAATCGAAGGCTTCCTTATAAAGTTTTTTCTTTGTTAACCCGGCGCTCCCTGACAGGCTTATATTGACAGGGTTAATAGTAAAAGGTTGTTTTGCAGTATAATCAAGCACGCTGTTCCATATCTGAGGGTCATATTTTGCCAGGGCCCAGGTTACCATTTGATATCCGGATTGATAATGGTCGGGAACATAATCCCTGTATGATCCGTTAACTATCTTGTCGTACTTGTACAGGCTTCCCTTTTCAACTGTTATTGCTTTAAGCTGTTTCTGGAATGAGGGGCTGCGACCTCTTCCTGATTCTGTAAGTACCGATTCGGCAAAAACAGCATCTCCCTCAAGGAACCAGAGTGGTAAAAGAGAAGCGACAATTCCTGTGAACTGTTCCCCAAGAAACAGGGACATTGTTTTTGAAAAGCCCCTGTTTAATGATTCCATCTGAAATACATGGGTAAGTTCATGTATGGCGAGTTGTCTTTCCGGGGCAAGAGGAATTGTGTTCTGTTCAGGAGTGGGGTATAGCTCCATTCGCCGGGGAGCCCACGCAACGTAACCGTTTGATTGGGTGGTATAATTATGAATAACTACCGGGATATTGAACTTTCTTTCGGGGTAAAGGGAACCAAGTTTTGAATAAGCTTCATCAAGCGATCGTGCATAAGCGATTCCTCCGGAGCCATAAGCCTCAGGGTAAATTACCGTGAACCGGTCGGTTTTTATCTGCATCCATTTAAGAGAAGCCGGATCTTGCCCTGTATCGTAATATTGTCCGGAAGCAACTTGTGCCGGCAGAAACAAAGCTGTAAATAAAAGGATTACCGGATATCTCATTGCAGAAATTATTTCTCAAAAATAGCAAAATTAGTGAGCTGTGCTCCATTGAAGACGGTATGAAAAAAATAAGTATTTTCGTCCTCTGATTAATAATATGATATTCTGATCAAAAAGATAATAAAGAATGAAGAATTACAGGCTGATTAACAACATATCAGGGGGGGCAGTGTTTATTGTCGCCGCCATTACTTACCTGATGACGATTGAACCCACCGCGAGCCTTTGGGATTGTGGTGAATTCATAGCTTCTGCATTTAAACTTGAAGTTGGTCACCCTCCCGGCAATCCGGTCTTTATGGTTCTTGCCCGCTTTTTCACTCTGTTTGCAGGAGGAAATGCCTCAAAAGTTGCTGCAATGGTCAATGCAATGTCAGCGCTGGCAAGTGCATTTACTATACTGTTTCTTTTCTGGACTATTACCCATCTGGCGAGAAAAATCATTATAAAGAATGAAAATCATTATAATTCCGGAAGGATAACAGCAATAATGGCTGCCGGTATTGTTGGAGCGCTGGCATATACTTTTTCAGACTCGTTCTGGTTTTCTGCAGTTGAAGGTGAAGTATATGCGACATCTTCCCTGTTTACGGCAGTTGTTTTCTGGGCAATTCTCAAATGGGAGGATGTGGCCGAAGAAAAATTTGCCGACAGATGGATAATTCTGATAGCTTTTCTTATGGGACTTTCCATAGGAGTACATCTTCTTAACCTCCTCGCAATTCCTGCAATAGTATTAGTATATTATTTTAAGAAATTTGAATTTTCATGGAAGGGCTTTATAATTTCTTTTTCCACTTCTGTTATACTTCTGGCGCTGCTGATGTATGGAATTATGCCGGGAGTTGTGACTATTTCTTCTAAATTCGACCTGTTTTTTGTGAATACACTGGGACTTCCTTCCAATAGTGGAATGACTTTTCATGTAATCCTTATTGCTGTTCTGTTCATTTTTGCTGTTAAATTCTCATTTACATCATCCAACACAGTAAAAATAGCCGTTCTTTCTATTGCCGCACTTTTCTTTACCGGGATATGGGTGGTTTCCGGATCAGCTTTCCTTAATGTACTGACACTCCTGATAATATCGGGCGCTACCTGGTACCTGGCAGGGAAAAGCAGAACCATACTAAATACAGTTCTTACAGCATTAATGGTTATTCTGATAGGTTATTCTTCCAATGCGATTATTGTGATAAGATCTTCTGCGGATACTCCACTTAATGAGAACAATCCTTCAAATCCATTTAATCTTCTATATTTTCTGAATCGTGAACAATACGGCGAGCGACCATTGTTTCGCGGGGCTTATTATAATGCTCCGGTTACAGATTATAAAGAAGGAAAGCCTAAATATGCTCTTGAGAACGGGAAGTATATCATTACAGGTCATAACCTTGAACGCGAATATGATCCACGGTTTATTACTTTTTTCCCCAGAATATGGAGCGACCAGAGTGACCACCAGCAAATTTACGAGGAATGGGGCAGGATTAAGGGTACACCGATTCAGGTTACGGACCAGTCAGGAGAAAAAAAGATCATTAAGAAACCACGTTTTAGTGAAAATCTGAGATATATGTTATCTTATCAGTTCGGATACATGTATTTCAGATATTTCATGTGGAACTTTTCCGGTAAGCAAAACGATACACAGGGAACAGGAGGCACTGTAAACGGTAACTGGATCACCGGAATAAAGTTCCTTGATGAACCAAGGGTGGGAACTTCCGATTTACCCGGGGATATGAGAAGCGATACCTCGGGGAACAAGTATTATCTTTTACCGTTTATTCTTGGCATGGCTGGGATGTTCTATCAACTCAACCGCGATAACAGGAACTGGGGAATAATCCTCCTCCTTTTCGTTATGACCGGAATTGCAATTGTGTTCTACCTGAACCAATATCCTAACCAGCCGAGAGAGAGGGATTATGCTTATGCAGGTTCATTTTACTTTTTTTCGGTCTGGATAGGATTGGGGGTCCTGGCTTTATTCGAGGGGATATCTAAGCTTACCAGCGAAAAAATTGCTGCCCCTGCTGCCGGGTTATTGTGTTTACTTGCTGTTCCTGCTGTTATGGGATCGGAAAACTGGGACGATCACGACCGATCGGGACGTTATCTGGCCAGGGATGTAGCATTTAATTATCTGAATTCATGTGCCCCGGATGCAATACTTTTTACTAATGGAGACAACGATACTTTTCCCTTATGGTATGCCCAGGAGGTCGAAGGAAAAAGGACCGATATCCGGGTTTGCAACCTGATGCTCCTTAATACCGACTGGTATATCAACCAGATGAAAAACAAGGCTTATGAATCTGATCCGCTTCCAATTACGTTTCCTGTTAAAAAGTATTATGATGGAATCAATAATCAGATTTTCATTGTGGAAAAGACAAAAGACCCTGTTGATATTACAACAATAATCGATTGGGTAAACAGCGAAAACAAGGGTACAAAAGTACAGGTTTCTGCTACAGAATTACTCGACATCATACCATCAAGAACTATCAGGATTCCTGTTGATGCAGCAAAAGTGATTGCATCAGGGACTGTAAAACCTGAAGACGCCGGCAAGATTGTCCCGTATATTGATATTAAACTTAAAGGGAACTCAATTCTTAAGAGTCAGCTGATTGTTCTCGATATCCTTGCGCATAATAACTGGGAACGCCCTATATATTTTGTTACAGGATATCATAATGATGCTTTAGGCCTGGAGGAGTATTTTCAGCTTGAGGGACTTGCATTCCGTCTCGTGCCGATAAAATCACAGAATAAAACCTGGCTGGAATATGGCAGGATTAACTCCGGTATTTTATACGATAATATGATTAATAAATTTGTGTGGGGTGGGGCTAAAGAAAAAGACGTAAATATCGATTATAATCATAAGCGTACTCTTATTGTTGTTAAAGCCCGGTTTAATTATGCCCGGCTTGCAAAAGCTCTGTCTGATGAGGGGAAAAACGAAAAGGCTATCGAAGTTCTTAATTATTGTATGGAAGCACTCCCTCTTGAAAAAATCCCGTATGATCCTTATATGGCTGATATTATTGAATCATATTTTACTGCAGGAGGAACAGAAAAAGCCGTTGAAATGACTAAGGCATTCTGTGATTACTATTATGAGAGGCTTGATTATTACCTTAAACAAAATCCATATATTATTAATTCGGCAGAATTTGAGATTCAGACATCAATTCAGTATACCTCGAAGATTGCTAACGCCTGTGCTGCACACGGGCAGCCGGAAATGGCTGAAGAGATAAATAAGAAAACAGAGAGTTATTATACCAATTATATCAGGACGCTGCAACCTGCCGCGAAGTAAAGTAATTGGATCAGAATAAATGTGAAACCTGAGCCTCTATATTAATATATTTTTCGAGAAGGAAAAATATCTTTTCGGGATAAATAGGTTTAAGTACATATTCATTGCACCCTGCAATATAAGCTTCGGTTTTTGTCTGTTCCGAAGAATACGCGGTAATCATGATAACAGGAGTGCTTTTTCTCTCTTTCCGGAATATCCTTATACATTCAATTCCGTTAATAAGCGGAATAAGAAAGTCCATGAACACGAGATCAATAATGTTACTCCCCTCGATAAAATAATCAACAAATTCTTTCCCGGTGTGAAAGATTTTAATATCAGCTCCCGAGTTTTTCAGGAGAGTTTCATAATACCTTATTGATGGCAGATCATCATCAATAATAACTATATTTTTGCCTGTAAGTTCTATGTTGCTGATATTCAGAGCCATTTAAGGATTTGTTTAAACACTTATAAAATTACGATAAGAAAAAGATCACGAACCTGTTTATCCCGGCAGTTATTAACATTTTATCAACATAAATGAAAGCGGAAGATAATAGATATTTGGTTACCTGAAATAAATTGTGCAATTTCGTGTCAATAAATCCGGAAAATAATGTTAAAACAAATTCGTTTTATTAAAATATCAATACTATCTATTGGCTTGATTTTATTGATGAATATCGCATACAGCCAGGGAGGATTCGATAATCCCACCAGGGCATTGTATATTTTTGATCTGGCAAAATACATAGATTATGGTCCGGGTTTCGCCGATTCATCAACTTTTAAAATCGGAGTACTAATGGGTGATTATGATCTTGTTCAGGAGCTTGGAAACCTGGCTAAAACCCGGACAAAAATTCAGGATAAGCCTGTTGTTATTATTGGATTTAAAAAGCTTGAAAGCATTACTCATACTCAGATACTGTATGTTAACAAAAGTGCAGACTTCAATCTTGAACGGGTTAAGCCTAAAATAGCAGGAAATCAGACAATGTTGATTTCAGAGGGTTATGAGTTCAGAGAGTCGATGATGAACTTTATTGTTGTAAATGGGAAGCCCCGGTTTGATATTAATGAGGAATTAGTGAAAAAAGAAGGCATGTCAGTTCCTCCTGCACTCCTTTTTATGGCAATTAAAACAAAAGAAGACTGGCAGAATCTTTTTGATATAGCCAGCAAGGAGATTGAAGTTCAGAAAGAGACTATTAAACAACAACTTGAGACGATAGATGTCCAAATGCAGGAAATACTTAAACAGAAGGCCCTGCTCGACAGCCTCGATAAGGAGATAACAGCAAAAGAAAAAACTCTTAATGAAAAGCAAAAAGTACTGGACAGACAGTTTGTTCAAATAAATAAACAGCAGGGGGAAATCTCAGTTCAGAAGCAGACAATAATTGTTCAGCAGAAAGATGTCCAGGTGCAAAAGGATACTCTTGCACGGCAGAAGGAAAAGATAAACATTCAGTTAGCCCGCATAGACGATCAACTGAAAAGAATTACAGATCAGGACGGCAAAATAAAAATGCAACTTGAAGCAATTGAAAAACAAAAGCTTATACTCTATTTTGTTCTTTTCGCCTTGCTCCTTGTCAGTTTCCTTGGTTACTATATCTACAGAGGATATAAAATAAAAAAAGAGGCCAACATAAAGCTTGAGGAAAAAAACAGGACAATATCCCTGCAAAAGGATGAAATTGAAAAACAACGGGACCTTGCTGCAGCACAAAGAGATCAGATCGCTTACCAGAAAAAACATATTACCGACAGTATCATGTATGCAAAGAGGATACAGACAGCTCTTATCCCATCTCTCGAACTGTTTAGTGATAAACTCGAACACTTTGTTTTATATAAACCTCTCGCGATAGTAAGTGGAGACTTTTATTGGGTAGCTTCCCAGGGTAATTTACAGATAATAATATCTGCCGATTGTACCGGTCATGGAGTGCCGGGCGCGTTTATGAGCATGCTCGGGGTAACGATGCTGAACGAGATAGTCAGTGGTAAGCATATAATAATGCCAGACCAGATAATTGAAAACCTGCGCCAGGGAATAATAAAGTCATTAAATCAGGTAGCAGAAGAGGATAGCATCAAAGACGGGATGGATATTGCAGTATGTGTGGTTGATTTTGATAAGAGTATATTATGGTATGCCGGAGCCAATAATCCGTTGTATCTGGTCAGGGGTGGAGAACTTATCCACTACAGGGCCGACAAAATGCCCGTAGCAATTCATTATAAAATGGCGCCATTCACACTTCATAAAATTGAATTGCAGAAAGGGGATTCATTCTACATCTTTTCCGACGGTTATTCCGATCAGTTTGGCGGACCAAAGCAAAAGAAATTCATGTCGTTGCAACTCAAAGAAACACTTGTTGCAATGGCCGGTCAGCCAATGCTTCAGCAAGGAGAGCGGTTAAATGAAATATTTGAGGCGTGGCGTGGTGACGGACCCCAGATTGATGATGTTACCCTTATTGGTGTAAGATATTAACGGCACTCAACCTTTGTTGTCTGGTTCCCAACAGTTACATCTGGCACGGCCTCTTGTTTTATTAAGTCAGCGCCACAATACTCTGTCTCAGAACCTGAACTAACTACAGAACTGTTCTCATAGATAACGTATTTGCAAACTTTGCATCCGCTAAGGGCTTCGCAGGATGTGGCAGCCCATGCAACGAACAGAAATGCTGCTCCAAATAAAAGTTTTCTTTTCATATCGGGAATATTTCACTGCAAAGATACAAAACTCTTAATTCGCAGAACAGAATTAAAGCAAAAAGGTTGCATAAGTAAAATAATGAAAAGAATGATGCATCAATTTGTTTAATAGCCAGTCATTTGAGCAGGAATGAAAATATTTATAACTTGCATTAAAAATTATCATCATGGAAGATTCAAAAATGAAAAAACATGTTACCGTGGTCGGAGCTATTCATATCGGCGTAGGTATCCTCGGCCTGATAGCAGCAGTTGCCGTTTTCTTTGCTCTGAATTTTGCAAAGGGGTTTGTTGAAAACGAAGAGGTGCCGACTATGGTACTGAATATTTTAGCAATCTGCCTTCCGCTACTTATCGGGTTTATGTCAACACTCGGACTGGTTGGTGGTATTGGGCTTCTTTCCTATATGTCATGGGCAAGATACCTGATAATCGTTGTTGCAGCGCTTGGTTGTCTGAACATCCCTATCGGAACACTTAAAGGGGTCTACTCCCTTTGGGTTCTCCTGCAGGATGATACAATTAAGCTATTTGAAAAGAAATAAAATTTGAAAAATATATTGATGCAGAGGCGTCCAAATTGGATGTCTCTACTTATTTTTGTCAGGTGAATTAATCCTGATATTATGGCTGACGATAATAAGATCATTTTTTCAATGTATAGAGTGGGAAAAACATTTCCCCCTCACAGACAGGTACTTAAAGATATTTCCTTATCGTTTTTTCTTGGTGCGAAAATCGGAATTATCGGTTTGAACGGATCAGGAAAATCAACTCTTCTTAAGATTATTGCAGGTCTGGAAAAGGAATATCAGGGAGAGGTTACTTTTCTTCCTGGTTATTCTGTCGGGCATCTTTCTCAGGATCCACTCCTTGATGATAGCCGAAGTGTAAGGGAGATTGTTGAGGAAGGTGTGAAGAATATAATAGAGATAATTAAGGAATACGAAAAGATAAACAACAGTTTTGGCGAAGCTGAGGTTTACGAAAACCCTGATAAGATGCAACAACTTATGGACCGTCAGGCTGTTCTCCAGGAGAAGATCGATTACAATGATGGTTGGAATATTGAATACAAACTTGAGCGGGCCATGGATGCCCTCCGGTGTCCTGATAGCGATGCAAGGGTAAATGTTCTTTCCGGAGGAGAGCGAAGAAGAGTTGCTTTATGTCGTTTGCTGTTGCAGCAACCCGATATCCTTCTGCTTGATGAACCCACAAACCACCTCGATGCCGAATCGGTCCAATGGTTAGAAACAACACTGAAACAATATAATGGTACTGTTATTTGTATAACACACGACCGGTATTTTCTCGATAATGTTGCCGGCTGGATACTGGAACTTGACAGAGGTGAAGGAATACCATGGAAAGGAAATTACTCTTCATGGCTTGAGCAGAAAGCAAAACGGCTTGAGGTAGAAGAGAAAGGAAATGTTAAAAGAAGGAAAATCCTCGAACGCGAGCTTGAATGGGTAAGGATGTCTCCTAAAGCCCGGCGTGCGAAGTCAAAAGCAAGGCTCGGCGCTTATGAAAACCTGCTTAATCAGGATGTTAAGCAGAAGGAAGAGAAACTTGAAATTTTTATCCCAAATGGACCCAGGCTTGGCGACAAAGTAATAGAAGCCAGATCAGTCACAAAATCGTTTGATGATAAGTTGCTTTTTGAAGATCTTGATTTCAGCCTTCCTCCAAATGGGATCGTTGGGGTTATCGGCCCGAATGGCGCCGGTAAGACAACTCTTTTCAGAATGATAATGAGGCAGGAAAATGCGTCAAAAGGAACTTTCACGATTGGAGATACAGTTGCCCTCGGATATGTTGACCAGGCACATGCTGCCATTGATCCCGCCAGGTCTGTCTATGAAGTAATTTCAGGAGGCCAGAATGATGTACTGGTAGGAAACCGCCTGGTGAATGCAAGAGCGTATGTGGCACGTTTTAACTTCACCGGAGCCGATCAGGAAAAAAAATGCGGTGTCCTGTCAGGAGGTGAAAGAAACAGGCTTCATCTTGCTCTTACACTTAAATCTGGGGCAAATGTTTTACTTCTTGACGAACCGACCAATGATATTGATGTAAATACCCTCAGGGCATTAGAAGAGGGCCTTGAAAATTTTGCAGGCTGTGCTGTCATTATATCGCACGACAGATGGTTTCTCGACAGGGTTACCACACATGTTCTGGCTTTTGAAGGCAATTCCAAAGTTGTCTGGTTCGAGGGGAATTACTCCGACTATGAAGAAAATTATAAAAAGAGAGTTGCTGATACAACACCGGCAAGGATCAAATATAAAAAGCTGGTATGAGACTAGCTTAATGGCATAACAGCATAACCCCATAACATCATAGCGCCATAACGCCATAACATCATAGCGGACTAAAGCTGATATTCCAGCGCTTTTCTTGCTACTGCAGGTGTAGTAAGTCCTCTGTCGCCTAAAGCAAGCCATTTTCTCTCTTCAAACCTGGTTACAATTTTATCTATTGTATCCTGTTTAACACCATAGTCTTTAAGCCGTGTTTTAATTCCAAGAGATTCGAAGAATTCTGTAGTTTTGTTGATAGCAGCATCAATTCGTTCCTCTTCTGTACCTGTGGTTATGTTCCACACTCTTTGTCCGTATTGCAACAACTTCTGTTTCTTCTCTTCCCTGAGAACTTTCCATAAACCGGGTAAAACGATAGCAAGGGTTCTTGCATGATCAATACCATGAAGAGCTGTTAGTTCATGACCGATTGAATGCACCGACCAGTCGCCCGGTACTCCACACTGAATAAGACCGTTAAGAGCCATAGTGGCGCTCCACATAAGGTTTGCCATTGCATCATAGTCAGCAGGTTCGGCATAAACTTTCGGACCTTCTTCAATAAGAGTTATAAGGATTGCTTCAGCAAAACGATCCTGAATAGGTGCATTAACAGGATAAGTAAGATATTGTTCAATAACATGTACAAATGCATCAACAACTCCGTTAGCAACCTGGTTGCATGGCAGAGAGCCTGCAGCCTCTGGTAGCAGAACCGAAAACCTGGGGAAGCAATATGGCGATACAAAAGCAAGTTTTTCAGTTGTTGATTTACGACTTATTACAGAATTTTTATTCATCTCGGTTCCGGTTGCCGGCAGGGTAAGAACTGTACCAAAAGGCAGTGAAGATTTCACCGGATCATTCTCTGCCAGGATTTTCCATGGATCACCATTCTCATAAAGCGCTGCAGCAGCAATAAATTTTGTTGCATCAATTACCGACCCGCCACCGACAGCAAGAAGAAAATCAATCTTCTTTTCTTTTAATATTTTAACAGCTTTCATTGCTGTCTCATAATATGGATTAGGCTCAACTCCACCAAATTCAGTTACATTATAACCTTTAAGAGCCTCTTTTACCTTATCATAGACCCCGTTTTTAAAAATGCTTCCTTCTCCATAAATAATAAGAACATTATTACCTGCAGGAATCTGCGAAGCTATCTTTGATATCTGCTCTTTTCCGAAAAATATTCTAACCGGGTTATAGAATTCAAAATCTTTCATCTTGTCAATATTTTAATTATTTATGACCATCCAATATAACAATTTAATTTGAATTATTCATTAATTCAGCTAAGATACTCAGGGTCAACGCATTTAAATTTTAATGAGTATCTGGAATAATGCGCATAAGCTCTTTGATTTTTCTATGTGAGGTGAGATTACCTTCGGTGAGCTCGTACGCAAGCGTACTCGGTTCCTCATTACTCCGCCTGTCGGCGGA
>JAPLEB010000007.1 GCA_026391555.1 Bacteroidia bacterium
GTCCTTTTACAGCATCTGTAAAATATACATAGCCATACTCCATAGTAGGACTTTCCACCGTTTCATCACAGGATGTCATGAGATAAAAAAACAACAGTCCTGTAAATAATAAAATTTTTCGTTGAGTTTTTTTCATATTAACCTGAATTATTCATAAAAAAGGGGGGTTTGTTCTTCATTTACAACTTAATTTGTTATATTTGAAGTGATTACAACAAAAACACCCCCATGTACAATGATAGACAAAAAAACTGAGATTACTGCACCCGAAATTAACCTTTTTCCGATACAAGGTAAAAATATTGAACTTAGTTTTAGCGGTGACCGCATAAGCAGCGATGGTGGATTATTACTTCTTCGCGAGCTCGACAGCCAGCTAAACCTCTTATCATCAGCGAGTAACTGCATACACGACGAAAGGGACCAGCGTTATATTGATCATTCTGTTAAAGAACTATTGACTCAAAGAGTTTTTCAGATAGCAGCTGGTTATGAAGATTGCAATGACTGCAATGATCTGCGTGAAGACATGATATTCAAAATGTGTGCAGGCCGGTTACCTCAAAGCGACAATGATTTAGCATCTCAACCTACAATGAGTCGACTGGAAAACACAGTTACAAAAACTGATCTACTTCGTTTGGGTGAGTGTTTGGTTGACGTGTTTGTTAATTCATACTCAAAAGCACCTTCTGTCATAATTTTAGATTGTGATGATACCAACAATGATACATACGGGCAACAAGAACTTGCATTATTCAACAACTATTACAACGAGTACTGCTACATGCCATTACATATTTATGAAGGATTATCGGGGAAGCTGGTAACCACCATTTTAAAACCAGGTCGCCGGAATAAACAAGCCAATGTAGCCAAACTATTACGAAAGCTTATATCGTATCTTCGTGTAAAATGGCCAGATACAAAGATTATAGTACGCGGTGACAGCCATTTTGCATCGCAGGACTTTATGGATTGGACATGGATACAACCAAATGTTGGTTTCATCACCGGGCTGACGGGCAACGTAAAACTCCACGAACTGGCACAAGTAACCATCGAAAGTGCTCAAAGAGAGTTTAATCAATACCAAAAGCCGGTAAAAAGGTACCATTCATTTATGTACAAAGCAGGGAGCTGGGAAAACTACCAACGGGTTATTGTAAAAGTTGAGGTAAGCACAATGGGAACCAATATCCGATACATTGTCACTAGTCTGGCCGATTTTCGTACACGTGATTTATACGAGAAAGGTTACTGTGCCAGGGGCTCGATGGAGTTACGCATAAAAGATCATAAGTTGTACCTTAAGTCGGACCGGTCGTCTTGTACAAAGTTTACAGCCAACCAGTTTCGTTTGTTCCTGCACTCAATGGCATACATACTTATACACACCTTGCAAAAACAGGTATTAAAGGGTAGTGAGTATGCCAACTCAACCATGAAAACCATACAGCTTAAAATTATTAAAACCGCTGCATGGGTTAAAGAACTGAAAACCAAGATAAAAATAGAGCTACCTCAGTTTTGCATGACAAAAAAGGAGCAAATCAAAGGTTTTGAGATGCTGATGATGCTACGAATTTAGAAATGTTAAATCACAGTATCTAAAATATATAGTCTGATAATCTATAACATGAATGGGAAAGGTATGCCCCAGAGGAAGATTTTGAGCCAAAAGTAAACGCTGTTACGAAAATATCAGGGTAGAATCAAGACAAAAATCGAAAAATCTTATCCGAAAAACAAAATCACAACCCCAAGCAGAATAATGACAAACTCAAAAGTCAAATTTTATGCTTAATTTTAAGTTTATGAATTAATCAGGCTAAATACAGACCAGCGATTATTTTAATAGAATGCTTAGGATTTTCTTTTGATGATATTCATAAGAATCATATAGTCTCATTTCTTTATGAAAAGAATTATGTCTTATTTTCCAAAGCAATAAATACCATATTTTTTGCTGATAATACTTTTAAATACAATACTTATTAATGAAAGTATCCATTATTATACCTACATACAATCGAGGGAAATATATAGGTATTACCCTTCAAAGTTTTTTGGAATTGAATTATCCAAAAAATAGATATGAAATAATTGTCGTTAATAATAATTCAACAGACAATACAGAAGAGGTTATTCAGCAGTACATAAATAATTCATTCGGTGTTAAATTGCACTATTTATTCGAGCCAAGACAGGGAGTACATTATGCCAGAAATACAGCAGCTAGAATGGCGAAATTCGAATTATTGTATTTTACTGATGATGATATGATTGCTGATACTGAATTACTGAATGAAATAATAAAACCCTTCCAGTTTGATAGTAAAGTTGCAGATGTTACTGGAAAAGTTTTGCCAAAATGGGAAGAAGAGCCACCAAAATGGATACTTAAACATTGCAATAATTATTTGCTTTCTCTTCTTAATCCCGATTATGATTTTATTATTGCTGATTCAATAAGATTTTTATATAGTTGTCATCAGGCTATTAGAAGAGAAGTGTTTTTTCAGGTGGAAGGATTTAATCCTGAATATACAAAAGGTAAATATATGGGCGACGGTGAAACAGGGTTGAATATAAAAGTAAGAAAACTTGGATATAAATTTGGGTATAATGGTAAATCGGTTATCTTTCATATTATTCCTAAATCCAGGTGTTCTCAGGCTTATTTAAATAGACGATTTGAAAATAATGGGAGAGCTCATGCTTATACTTCTTTTAGAGAAAGGGGTTCTATTTTCTATTTGGTAATGAGTATCTGTAAAAATCTAATTTGCAGATTTCCTATGGATATTATAATTACTATTATTAAACCGATATTTAAGAAAGACTTCTCACTTTACCTCTCTCTTTACCGTTTATTAATTGGAAGGTTATATTATTTGTATGGTAATATGGCTTTTAATTTTAATCTTTTAACTAAAAGTAATTTTAGAAAATTTGTACTTAAAAATGATTGGTTATCGTATGATAAAGAATTTGATGCAATAAAATTATAGTATCATGATAGAAGAAATTAAATACAACAATGAAATATTAGCTATAATAGTTAGTAATGATTTTTCTAAAGAAGGAATATCATTTTTTACTCCCAACGATTTTTCCCAGCAGTTTGCGTATATGAAACACCCAAAGGGGAAGATCATTCAGCCCCATGTGCATAATCCTGTGAAAAGGGAAGTGCATTATACCAAGGAAGTCCTTTTAATAAAAAAAGGAAAGCTAAGGGTCGATTTTTACGATGATTTTAAAAATTATATAGAAAGTAGGATTCTAAGCGTTGGTGATGTTATACTACTTTCAATTGGAGGGCATGGATTTACTGTTATGGAGGACCTCGAGATGATTGAAGTAAAACAAGGCCCATATGCCGGAGACATGGATAAAACCCGTTTTGATGGAATTGATGAATCAAAAATTGAAATAAAATGAAAACTGAATTGGATTTTGTCCCTGTATGCGAGCCTTTCCTGAATGGCAATGAAATTGAATATGTAAATGATTGCATTAAAACTGGTTGGATTTCTTCGGCCGGTAAATATGTAAAAGCCTTTGAAGAGCGCTTTGCCTCTTATTGTGGTACTAAATACGCGGTGGGAGTTTGCAACGGGACAGTTGCACTTCACCTGGCCCTTACGGCTTTGGATATAAAGAAAGGGGATGAAGTAATTATACCGAATTTTACTATGATCGCTTCAGCAT
>JAPLEB010000104.1 GCA_026391555.1 Bacteroidia bacterium
GTTCCCGATAAACATTCCAAACGAGGATGGATACGGTTACATTCCTGTTGATAAGTTGCGGGGGGGTGGACTGCTGATAAGTTCAGGAACCGGTAGTGCTCCGGTAGTGATTGACAGCATAACGTGGACAAGATTCTGCAGTGAGTGCGACGATACCCAGGATAATTTCCAGCCTCTCTGGCAGGCCGGAGATTTGGATGGTACAATCACAATTCCCTATATAAAAGTACCATACGTGGTAAGTCCAACCCGTGTTACCGGTTTGTACACCGGAGGGAATGAATCCGGCACACCCGTAGCGGGTTACTCATCCAATATCTTTACGAGTAACAAGGAAGAGCCCGATTTCTTTATATTCCCGGGAAGTGGTCAGGTCACCTACCAGGTTTATGTCTGTGACCCTGATGATTACATTGTGGCACTATGTGTTGATAATCCTGCAGCCGGAACCCAGGTTAAGATATCAGCAAGACCCGTCAGAAGTACTGCTGAAAATTCATTCACGGTTACCCTCCCGCAAACCCATTCGCCGGATGGTAAAAATTTTCAAAGGCTGATCCTGGATGAGAATACACAGGGCACCCTCCACCTTGCTACCGGTTTTAATTACATAACTGTAGCAGCTACAAAGTTAGGAGGTAGTTATATGTTTCTTGAACTGATAGAACTTGTGAACCTTAGGGCCAAACCGCTGGTTCAGGCAGAAGCTGCCGAAGCCGATTCTCTTCGCGCCAATATGGAATGGTGGTATGGCAAGCGGGGTTTTATGGTTGCGAACCACAGGCAAAAGGTAATGCCACGTTTTGGTCCAATGGTGCCGTGGAAAGAAAATGTCAGGGATTGGGACATCACTGGTTTTGTCAGGGATGTAAAAACAATGGGTGGTCAGTTCGTCAATTTCCGTGCACTTCCATCTCCATTTGCAGGTACTGTTCAGGCTGTTGAAGATATCAACCCCGGTGCCACACCCCTGACATGGACAGAAACCAACCGTGATTTTTACATGGACCTTGCCGATGCGCTAAAAACGGAAGACATTAAGCTTACCCTTTTACTTGGCCGCGGAGGCTTTGGCGGGGGAGATGCTGAATGTGCCCGCCAGTGGATGTACCAGATTACAAAAGTTTTGAATGGCATCGGCAATCACTATGGTGACAAGGTCGCCGGATATCAGTTTGATGGGGGACACGACAATCGCAAGTCATATCCTCGCATTAATTGCAAACCTATATTAGTGGCAACCAAGACAGGCCAGGTATTGGAGGATCGTGCAGCTGGAGCGAACTGGAGCGAACTGACGTTAACCGATCCCTGGCAGGAATTTACGCTTAAAGAAGGTTATGGTCCGCCGGATGAAGTTATGAAAGCACCATTCTGGACCTACGGCGATGCGATGTGGGAATATGGTCCAGGTGAGTGGGGAGTTGGTAAAGGCCTGAAAAGCCAGGGAGGTCCAAAAATTACTCTAAATGGGAATGCTCACATGGACCAGGATACACCTATTTCACCCCTGAGAAACACAGATGAAGTTTTGTTTCCCTGGGTTAGGGAAAGCCTGAAAAACGGCGGAATGATAACGTCTGGTGCAGAAGCCTATCAAACTCCTTATGAAGGCTCATATTTTTCTCCGGAACAGATTAACCAGATGGTAAGGTTGACCGCGTATCTTCAGAAAGATTCTGTTATCACTTCCTCCGGCTTATATCATTCAGGAGAAGAATGGATGCAGGTTCATCCCAATCCTGGCAATGGTTCCTTCAGCCTTGAACTTACTGAAATCAAATCAAGTGATAGAATATATGTTTATGTATCTGATCTGGCAGGTAAAATAATTTACCAGGCTAATGAAATCGCATACGGAGAACGCTTCCGAAAAGAATATAATCTTCCTGACCTGCATAAAGGAGTGTATTTCATTGCTGTGATGATAAACCAAAGGAAAAGTGTTAAGAAAATTATATTATAAAAATGTTTGAAAAGATATTTGAAGACTAAGGGAATAGTTTGTAAACACTAAATACCTGAAATACAGTATTGTAAAAAGTATGTTTTTAAATTAATAATGGAAGAATCAGGTTTTATTTTTATATTTTTGTCCATATTTAAGATTATTTCTGTACAAAATATTCGAATTGGATAATTTTAATACTAATTGATAAATATACAAATTTCAAGTCGTAACTAACAATCAAAAAGATGAAAAAGCTACTATTAATTTTAGTTTCTCTTTATCTGCTTTCTTTTGCTATTCAGGCTCAGGAAGATACGATAAGAAGCCTCATATTCACTGAATGGAAAGGTGATAATACTATTACACCTTATGTTGAGTTAACGAATGTTGGTAATGAAACTCTTGATCTCTCAAGATTTACTTATTCAAATTGGCTGAAAGGTATGACAAGCTCTGCCTCTGCAAAATACTCAGTGAGACTATCGGGTACGCTTTCCCCGGGTGACTCCTACGTGATGATGCCGGTATATGATTCACCTACCGGTACCGGGATTCCCAAGCATAAAACTAAGATGTTGCCTTTTGCTGATTTTATTTTCCACAAAGATGAAACAGATGCTACTACTTTCCTTTACGCCCCGGAAAAAGAAATGTGGGGAAAAGACAGTGTCGATACTTATCAGGACAACATCCTGACTTTTGGAGCAGGAAAGCGGTCTAGTGTATTGTTTTACAATTTGACTAATGGAGACAGCATTTTGGTAGATGGCGTTAATAATTATTTGGTTTTAGAAGATAATCTGTCTGTCGCCGGTGTTGCAGGTGCAAATATCACGCATACTCTATTCAGAAAGTTTACAATCAGGCAGGGAAACCCGGATTGGGATCTTGCCCGTGGCGTTGACCCTATTACATCAGAGTGGATTCCTGTTCCTCATGATGGCAATAATCCCGACGGTGATATATTTACTACTGTTGGCAACCACGGTAATTTTCATATTGAAATATCTTCCACTATTGCTACTGTTGATAAAGGTAATGCAGAAATAACTGTTCCCTGGGGTACGCAGAAGGGAGATTCCATCATGGATTTGTTAACTATCGGACAGGGAATGGCCTGGCAATTTGTTGAAGATCCCATCGATTTTGCCGACTCTGCCCATACGATTTGTCAGGATGGTGATATACTAAATATTTATGCTATTGGGAACACCCTGGAGGAAATTAATTTCAAAATTAAAGTTGCAACTCCGGCCAATGATATAGCACAGGCATTTCCGAAAAGAACTTTGAATTACCCTTCTGATCAGGAAGCAGCAATGGGTGCCGCCCCAACCTGGGGAAGAACAAGGTATTATGTTACTGAGTATGGAGGAAATGTATTGGATACCATTGGCAATATAGCATTTGCTACTCGTGTGGATACTCTTGAGAAATATATTGAATGGGCTCCTAAAGCTAATGTTCAAATGATCTGGGTCGACGGGAAAAAACGTGTGGATTTAAAAAACGGCGACATACTTTTGGTTACTGCTGAAAATGGAACTACAAAAAAACAATATTATCTTGACGTTGCAGACTATGTTCCCAGCGGCAATGGTCAGCTCTCTGCTATTATCTGGCCTGATAAAGCAGGATACATGGAAGGCTGGGCAGGAGATACTATACCCGGTTTTAACCCTGACTTTAATGAATATGTAGTGAAACTGCCTTATGGATCTACCAACATTCCCGGATTAGTTGCCATCCCCCGGAATCTTAACGCTAAAATTTTGGTTAACAGGGCAATATCACTAAAAGGTGGAATAAGTGACAGAACAACAAGCTTTCAGGTAACGGCTGAAGTTGATACAATAATGATAGAATACAAAGTTATATTCGAAGTTGATTTTCCATCCAGCCTTGTGCAGGAATTTATTGCAGCTCCATTTATTTCTGAAATTGTTCAACTCGGGAAGGATGATTATGTCGAAATTGCAAACCCGGGAGTTTCGTCTTTAGATTTATCGCATTATATGATAGTAAATGGATCGGCTACACAAAACCCTTCTCTTGCTATTCAGAATATAGTTACAACCAGCACGACAACTGACTATGGAAACAGGTACTACCGGGCTTATGTTCCAGGGTACAAGTTTTCCGGAAACTATACTGAATGGAGCATGGCGCCTGGTAAATTGTATTATGATCCGTATGTTGATCCTGTTCTTGATCCCGGAGATGTATTTGTGGTAGCCCAATACAACTCTGATTCCCGAATTAATCAGGCAGATATAGTATTATGTTCATTCTCAACCATATTGAATCCATGGGGTGAAACTGATATATCCAATGTGCAATCTGTTTCCCGGGTACTTAACAAGGATTACAGTACTTTGATGTTATTTGAGATACTAAATGATTCAATACTTAATGGCACTAAGGAAATTAACGATCCTGTTGATTTTAAACTGATCGATATTTTTGGTAATGCAGGGTCTGCTGCAGGTTATACTGTTGCGGGAAGATTCTTCGCGAAAAACACACAAGTTGAAATAGAACGCAAAACTCATATTTATAAGGGTGTAACTACATTAGGAGAAGGAATTGGAACCGATGCTGATAATAGTCAATGGACACTTAGTATTTCCACCGATCCGGTTTTTATCAGAAGCAGCAAGATAGGGTTTCATAGTATGAATCCGGTTACAGCGTATTTATCCACCGTTAGCTCATTGATCTATAAAGTGGATAAAGGTTACCAGGGAAATCTTAATATAAAAGGTATAATTAACAACGCAACTGTTGATCAGTTTTACACAAATCTGATTAAAGCAGATACCGGGCAGGTATTAAAAGTTGTTTCAAGCAGCGGTGTTGAAAAAGGATTGTCAGATATTGTATCTGCAAATGATACCTTAGCATGTACTTCTGCTGATTTAAAGAATGTGACCCGTTATATTCTTTCAACTCAGGCTCTTAATAGCGATGCAACTCTGGTTGCCGTAACCGGTTCTGGTCTTCTGATATCGAATACTGGTAATACCGGAACAATTAGTGGTTTCAATTTTGGGAAATCAGTCAAATTTATTCTGGATAATGTTACAAAACCATCAACAGCTAACCTGAATATTATTGATGGCAATAATAATTTGGTACCGGTACTTAAAGTTAATACCGATACAATTAAAGTAGAAAGTATTGCAGGTGATAATATTTATTTTGAAGTAACTGCAGAGGATGGCGTCACAGTTATTACTTATCAATTGAAACCTGCTTCGAGCGCAAGTGATGCTTATGTACTTTCTGATGTTTACCAGGTTCTTCAAGACAGTTCTGCTGTTACAGGAATTCCCACAGGAACAGCTGTTCCTGCATTTTTGAGAAATCTTATTGTTGTTGATGGAGCCTCGGTGAAGGTTGTTGATAAGGATGGAAATGACAGGTCCACCGCAGTCATTGCCTTTGATGATTTTCTGGAAGTTACTTCGGGCGATGGTAGTGTGATTAAAGTATATTTTCTTCAATTTATCAATGAACCCGTGAATATTGTACAAAAAATCCGCGGAAAAGTTGATGCACCTACAGGGTTGAGTCTCGCATATGTTTCAGCTACAGGTACGGAACTTGCTATTCAATGGACTGATAATTCCGAGTTTGAATATGGATTCGTGGTTAGCAGGGGTGGCGTTGTTATCGATACCGTCACTGCCACCAACTTTACTGATAATGGTTTAGTAATAGGTACAAATTACAGTTACAGCGTATATGCCTTTAACGAATTAGGTAATTCCAGCGCTGCACAACTCAATGTTACATCATCGCCGACATCAGTGAAATCAAATCTGAATGAGGGCTTAAGTATTTACCCAACGGTAACCTCAGACTTCATTTATTTTAGAGGATTATCAAATGCTGATAAGGTAATAGTAATTGATATAATGGGTAAGGTAATCATTAAGAAAAATTCCGTGGAGTTAGGTGATAAACTTAATTTACAATCCTATCCGAATGGCTTATACTTAATATCGGTTATTAGAAATAATTCAGGTGTTAAAACATTCAGGGTAATTAAGGAATAGATTGAAACGTGAAATTAAGAAAACCAGCAATGAACAATAAAGATTCATACAAAAATCAGAAAAGCCGTAGACATTTCTTTAAAACAATCGGTTTGGCAACACTTACCGGTATTGCAATGCCGGCATGGACATTCCGGCCCATACTGTCGAATGTGGCAGGATCAGGTTCAAAGTCCGGAACACCAACATTCGTGGATAACCCGGAAACCTCAACCCCCTCCTATTTACAAGGGTATGAAAAATTATACCGAAAAGACCCTCTGGCCGCAGCAATAGAGTGGCACCGCAATGCAAAATGGGGAATGTTCATCCATTATGCGCTGGAAAGCCTTCGTGGATTAACAGCTCAGGAAGTATTTGCGGCAAAGAAGGTTTCAAAAAAGGATTGGAAGGATCTAAAACAAGGGACTGAACAAGTAGATTATAAGTCCCTTTTTATGAAATTCACAGCAGAAAAGTTCGATGCGGATTTTATCACAGACTTAGCTCTCGAAGCTGAAATGCACTATGTGAACTTCACAACTGTTCACAGGGGAGGATTATATATGTTCCGTACTACACAGTCCGAATTCACAAGCCTGAACTCGCCGGCAAAACGAGATCTGGTTGAGGAGCTGGCTGTGCAATGTCAGAAGAAGAAACTTGGGCTGTTTCTCTATTGCCCACCCAATGTTGCCCAAACAGAGCCCCAGGAAACATTTGACAGGAACCGCGCTGTAGTGCGTGAACTTCTTACTCAGTACGGACCTGTCGCCGGGATATGGCTGGATGGGATTGGATCTTATTACGATCATCCGGAAGCTTATAGCCGTATCAATGAGCTTTATGCCTTTATCCATTCTATTCAACCGCAATGCCTGATCTCTTTCAAACAGGGAACGGGTACCGAAGATTTTGTAGCTCCGGAGGGACTGATGCATGTCAAGAATGGTCCTATTGCAGAGAAAGCATGGGAAATGAACCGAGGTAAGCGGGGCGATATTTGTACCAACATGCAGACTGCACCACCTTCATGGCTTTACCTCGATGGCTGTCAACATATTAACGCCGACGGGGCTCTGGCTTTACTTGCCGATGCCTTTGCCCAGGAAGCTAATCTGACCCTCAATACAGGTCCGTTGCCGGATGGTTCAATCCATCCGGACGATGTTGCCGCTTTGAGGGAAGCTGGTGCCCGAATCCGTAAGGATGGCTATCCGGCTCCTGCACTTATGGATAGAGACAAACGTCAGGAAATGAAAAAAATGAAATAAAAAATAGAAATGAATGTAATAAATTATTCAACAGTTTTGTTTGCAGGGTTTTTCTTATCCGGGAGCGGAATAAATCAGGCACAAACAATAAAAAACAAAAAGCCCAATATCATTCTGATGATGGCCGACGACATGGGCTGGGGCGACGTGGGTTTCAATGGAAACACGATCATCAAGACCCCTAATCTCGACGAGATGGCCAGGGCCAGCATGCGCTTTGAGCGATTCTATTCACCGGGGCCCGTGTCTTCTCCCTCGCGGGGTGGTTGTCTGACGGGGCGACATCCGTATAGATACGGAATCTGGTCAGCAAATGAAGGTCATATGCGAAAAGAAGAAATCACTATCGCTGAAGCTCTCAAGACACAAGGCTACACCACGGGACATTTCGGTAAGTGGCATCTGGGTACTCTCAATCCCCAAATGGGTCCAACTAACAAGGCTGGCAGAAACCCCGAACGAAATTTCACAACCCCCGGTATGAACGGATCCGACGAATGGTTTGCTACTGAAACCTGTGTTCGCACCTGGGACCCTATGATTGATAATACTTTAAATCCATATTGGCACAACGGAGTAATAGAAACTGAGAATCTTTCGGGAGACGATTCGCGGATATTGATGGATCGTGCTATTCCATTTATCCGTAAAGCTGCTGACGAAGAAACGCCTTTCCTTGCAGTGATTTGGTTTCATGCTCCCCACGGCCCTGTCGTTGCGGGGCCCGAATTTCGTGAGATGTACAAGGATTACGACGAGGGACAACAACATTATTATGGATGCATTACTGCACTTGACGTTCAGGTGGGAAGGTTGCGTAAGGAGTTGAAAGATATCGGTGTTGCCGAAAACACAATAATATGGTTTGCCAGCGATAACGGACCTGAAGGCAACACTGGAGATGAGGGTACATCGCGTGGATCTGCCGGACCCTTTCGTGGGCGCAAAAGAAGCCTGTGGGAAGGTGGAATCCATGTACCTGGGTTAGTTGAATGGCCGGCACAGATCAAACCTGGTATTTCAACCGCGATCCCCTGTAGTGGTCTCGATTATTTTCCAACCATACTCGACATTTTAGGCTTTAAAATGCAAGGCCAGCCCGACCCGATAGACGGTGTCAGTCTTCTTCCATTAATAAAAGACAACATGAAAGAGCGCCCCGTCCCGATTCCCTTTGAGACTCTGGGCGGAACAGGAAGCAATAGTTCCCGGGGGTCAGCAAGAATGGCACTGGTTGACAATCGCTTTAAACTCTTGACCGACATGGCAGGACCGGATGACAAAGACCTGCTCTTTGATCTGGTTGCTGATCAAGGTGAGACAACGGATATTTCAGCACAAAATCCTGAAATAGTTAAATCGATGAAGGAAACATTGCTTGACTTTCGCGAATCGTGCAAAAAAAGCCTTTCAGGTGAAAATTATAATGTGCCGTTCACCCCTGATCAAGACGATATCCATCCAAGTGTCGCAAGTTTCCCAAGCACTAAAAATAACGGGAATGATGAAGGAAATGAAGAAGTTGGTAAAAGCAAGACTGTAAAGACAGACAAGACTGCAAAACCAAATAAAAAGAAGGATGCGTCCGGGATGGTTACTCCTGCTGCAACAGGCGCTGCAGACGAGAAGAAAGCACAAAGTTCGGTTGATTTTCAGAATGATGACTCTGGAATAGTAAGTCTTCTCGCCTCCACAGCTGCCCTACATGGGAATCTTAGCTACATTCCGGATCAGGAAAAAATTGGCCGATGGTCAAATGAAGGGGACTGGGTAAGTTGGGATTTCGAAGTACGTCAGCCGTTTACATTCGATGTCGAAGTGAGCTCTGGTCAGATAGAGGATGGGAGTGTTTACGAGATTTCTGTTGGTGATCAGAAGTTAACGGCTGTTGTTTCGGCCTCCGGTGACTTCAAAAAGCCAAAAGTTCAGACAGTTGGCTCTATTAACCTTACCAACCCTGGTCAGTACACCTTGTCGCTCAAACCTGTCAGTAAAAAGGGCCAGGTGGTCATGACACTTTGGAAAGTGGACCTCATTCCAGTGCTGAAATAACAACTGAAAAAGTTTAACTTTTATACCGGATTTATGATTAATTATTTTAAGGTTCTGTTTGTTTTGATTTTGAGTATATGGCTTTCCGATTTGAATGCCGGCGTGACACTCCCAAAACTTTTTTGTAACAATATGGTATTACAACGAGGGATGAAGATTCCAGTATGGGGGCTTGCTGGAAAAGACGAAAAAATTACCGTAAGTATTGGAAATAATATTGCTCAAACTACTGCGGATATCAATGGCAGATGGATGGTAAAGCTTAAGCCGATGAAAGCAGGAGGCCCCTTTAACCTTAAGGTAAGTGGAGAAAATGTTTTGGAATTCTCTAATGTGCTTGTAGGGGATGTTTGGCTCTGTTCAGGTCAGTCGAACATGGAATTTGAGGTTCGCAGGAGTGTAAATTCGGAAAAAGAAATAGCAAATTCTGATTATCACGGGATAAGATTGTTTTCAGTTGACCAAGTATCAAATGCAGATAGCACAAGAAATGATGTAAATGGAGAATGGTTAGAATGTAATTCAAACACCATAGACGATTTTTCAGCTGTAGCTTATTTTTTTGGCAGAGACCTGCAGAAAGAAATAAATGTCCCAATTGGATTAATAGATAATGCATGGGGTGGAACGAGAATAGAGGCATGGACCAGCAGAGAAGCTTTAAAGCGTCTGGATTGTGGAAGAAAAGAATTAGAAGCCTATGCAAGTGAAAGTCAGCAGAAAGATACCTTTACCATTAAGATTAATAAGGATAAGATACGAGATTTAAAAGAGACACGTACAAAAGGGAATACAAATGACAGTAAGCCTAAAAAACAAAAATCTGCATTGAAAAATAGTCATTCCGTCTCTTCTCTCTTTAATTGTATGATTTATCCTCTGATCCCATACGGCATCAAAGGAGTTATTTGGTACCAGGGAGAAGCTAATTCTAAATCTAAACAAAACGCAATAGATTATGGACAATTACTCCCCAATATGATAAAAAACTGGAGAAAAGATTGGGGTCAGGGAGATTTCCCGTTTATTTTTGTGCAGCTACCTAATTTTCAATCTAACGGATTTTGGCCATTGGTTAGAGAGTCTATGTTACAAACCTATCTTTCAGAAAAGAAAACAGGTATGGCAGTAGCTATTGATTTAGGAGAAAAAGATAATGGCCACCCTTCTAATAAGCAGGATGTAGGCCATAGATTATTATTACAGGCTCTGGATATCGCATATGAACAGAAAGATATCGTGAGCCAGGGGCCAATATTTAAGTCTATGAAGATAAAAAATGGAGAAGCGATACTATCATTCGAACATATCGGAAGCGGATTGACGACGAATAAAAAAGAACTTAAGGGCTTTACAATAGCAGGAAGTGATAAACAGTTTTATGAAGCCGAAGCTAATATTATACGAGATAAGGTAATTATTCATAACAAGAACGTTAAAGACCCTGTTGCCGTTAGATACGCATGGGAAAATAATCCGGAGTATAGTTTGTATAATAAAGAAGAATTACCTGCAAGTCCATTTCGAACAGACAACTGGAATTAAAAAATAGTCATTAGAGTTGCCTTTAAATAATATCTAAAATACAATGTTCAATACTTTCTCTAAAATTACTTTGAGTACACGATGCCAAAGGTTCGTCCTTGTTCTGGCGGCAATTTTCCTGGTTGACCTGGCTTCAGCCGGTATCATTGAATTTCACGTTGCTCCCAACGGCAATGATCACAACCCCGGTAATGCAGAAGCTCCTTTTGCCACAATTGAACGTGCGCAACAGGCAGTACGTCAACGTCCTAATGGTGAAGGAGCAATCGTTTGGCTCCATGAGGGTGTGTATCATTTGAAACAAACATTGCAATTTTCTGTAGATGATTGTGGTACACCTGATGCTCCAGTGATTTATTCCGGAGTTGAAGGTCAAAGGATTGAAATCAGCGGCTCCCAACTGCTAAAATTGGATTGGGTTTCAGGAAAAAACGGTCGCTGGAAGGCGAAGATCCCAAAAGGAATGGATTTCGATCAATTATTCGCCGATGGAACTAAAATGATCAGGGCCCGCTATCCGAACTTTGATCCAGCCGAAGGTTTCTTTGGAGGATTATCCCGTGATGCAACAGATACTATAAGGCTTAGCGGATACGCTGACCCCGTCGGTATGTTTGTTCATGGATACCATGGTTTAGGTTGGGGTAGTCTCCATTTCCGGATTCTTGAAAAATCACCGGATGGCAACTATACTTTTGAAGCAGGAAAGGATTCCAGAGTGGAGGGTGGATGGCAAAATAAGGGAAGGGCTCTGATTCCTGAAGCTCCTTTTTCACCCGACCAGCGGTTCGTGGAAAATGTTATTGAAGAACTGGATGCTCCTAAAGAATGGTTTCTCGATCGTAAGAGTTCATCATTGTATTTCATTCCACCGGCAGGAACTGATCCGCGCAGTATGTCCTTCGAGGTCGTGACATTGAAACATCTGATTGAAATTAACGGGTCTCAGGAAACCCCGGTCAGGAATCTTACTTTTCGGGGTCTTTTGTTTCGCCGTGCAGGTTATACGTTCATGCAGACAACCAGTGTTCCAAGCGGTGGCGATTGGCGTATCTATCGTGGAGGGGCAATTATGTTTGAAGGTACGGAAGATTGCGCAATAAGGAGCTGTGTTTTTGATGGTATTGGCGGAAATGGAATTTTCGTCAAAGACTACAATCGCGGTTTAGAAATTACCGGATGCGAGTTCACCCGCACCGGGGCAAGTGCTATTTTATTCGATGGTGACAATGCAGCGGTTCGTTCTCGTTGGGCGCACTCCTGGGGATGGACTGAGAGCGAAATCGGCCCTCGCCCAATTGGAAACAGCAAGCCTGGCGATCATATCTTCCTGACCCAGCTACCAGCCGCAATGCTTGATAAAGCAGCCGGCGATTCGCTCATCGATCTTATCCCCGGACCTAAGGGAGATAATTACCCTTCAGGATGTTTGGTGCAGGATTGCCTCATCAAGGATATCGGTACAGTAGAGAAACAAATATCCGGTGTATTCATCTCAAAGTCGCGTAAAATAGTTGTAAGCCATGTGACCATCCACGATGTTCCACGTGCTGCCATCAATATAAACGATGGTATGTGGGGTGGGCACATTATTGAATGGTGCGACATTTTCAATACCTGCCTTGAAAGTCGTGAACACGGTTCAATCAACACATGGGGTCGCGACCGTTATTGGGTTCGCATGTCAGGAAAAGCCAGCCCGGATGAATTTAACCGTATGCGGAATCTGTCGCGTATCGATGCAGTTGATGTTACTACAATACGATATAACAGGGTGCAATGCGCAGCTGGTTACGACATCGATTTAGACGATGGCTCATCCCATTACAATATCTATAGCAATCTATGCCTTCAGGGTGGTATCAAATTGAGGGAAGGATTCTTCCGGACGGTTTCTAACAATGTCACACCGCTGGTGAGTATGCATGTTTGGTATCCCGATAGCCGTGATGTGATCATGCAAAATATTCTTACCGGCAAAGAGGCCTATAGTCCGCGTGGCATGAAATTAGATGCCTGCAAAGATGCATTGCTTGATTTTAATCTTTTTGCTCTCTATAAGGTTCCTGAAAATTTCCAGCAAATGGGGGTCGATCGTCACTCACTGACGGCTGATCCGCAATTCGTAAATCCTGCCGTTGGAGATTACCGGGTTAAACCTGGTTCGCCGGCAGAGACAATTGGATTTGTGAATTTTCCAATGGATCGTTTTGGGGTTACCTCCCCGCTTCTTAAGTCCCATGCGAAAACCTGGAGCGGTTTGGGACAAAATCTGACTGTCACAACTAATGAAGCAGTTGATCCCGGACTTTACCAATGGCTTGGTGCAACTCTTCGGAACCTGTTTAATTATGGTCGGGAATCTGCAATAGTTAGCGGGATGGAATTGTCCGATAACCGGGGAGTACTTATTAAGGCTGTTTCGCCCGGATCCATCGCTGCGAATGTTCAGATTCCTGGCGATGCTGTAATCATTGCAGCAAATGATAAGTCAGTTACGAATATTGCTGACTTGCTGGCTATTCTAAGTAATGCTAAGACTGGTACGATAAGTCTGAAAATTCTCACCAATCAAGGATTTCTGGAGATTGATGTCAAAACCGGACAGGAGTTGCCTCGGCCAATAACTGAAGGTGCTACAAAGCAAAAAGGTACGGAGAAGATTAAAGACAAAAAAAAACAGGAAAAGGTGAATAATTAAGCAAACAATATTAAAGGTTGAATATTAATAAAAAGGAGTAAAAAAATGAACACTGAAATTTTTAGAATTAATAATCGATCTTTAATACCATGGTTGGTTGGTGCAAGTCTTATCGAAGGATGCACCTTAATAAATCCTTCCGTAGAAGCAGGAAAGAAGCCGAATGTGATTATCATACTGACTGATGATCATGGCGCTCTCGACGCAGGTTGCTATGGTTCAACAGATCTTTATACTCCCGCCATTGACCGGCTTGCAGAAAATGGTATTCGTTTTACACAGGCATACGGACACACCGTGAGTTGCCCGGCTCGTGCTATGATGCTTACTGGGCGACAACCACAACGATCAGGTATTACTTCATGGACGCAGGGTGATATGAATGAACCAAAGGGCCGCAATATGCCCACCAGTGAAGTCACTTTGGCAGAGGTCTTCCAGGCAGCCGGGTATCGTACAGGGATATTTGGCAAGTGGCACCTCGGCGCCCATCCTGATAATGGACCAACCAAACAGGGATTTGATGAGGTTTTTGGCTTACGCGATGGGTTTATCGATAATTATGTTCACTATCAGTTGCACAGGACTGGTTTTCACGATTTGTATGAAGGTGACACTGAAGTTTTTCACCGGGGTGAGTACTTCCCGGATCTTATGACTGACCGGGCGATTTCCTTCATCGCCAGAAACCAGAACCGGCCGTTTTTCCTCTACTACGCCATGAACATTCCTCATTATCCCGAACAATCACTCGATCGATACCTGGAGCGCTACCGGGATATGTCTGAACCGCGCAGATCATATGCCGCGATGGTTTCAACAACAGATCATTACATCGATATGCTGATGGCGCAATTGGAAGCACTCAAGCTTAAAGAAAATACGATTGTTGTCTTTATGAGCGATAACGGTTTTTCTACTGAGGAGTACCAGATTGAAATGGAAAATCACCTTAGTGGATATCCAAAGGGCCATAAATACGGAACAAATGGAGGTGGAGGAAATACAGGGAACTGGATTGGATCAAAAGGAAGCTTTCTGGAAGGGGGAATCCGGGTACCGGCCATTCTCAGCTATCCATCCAAATTACCCGGTGGTGTCGTTCGGGATCAGGTCATTACGGCTATGGACTGGTTTCCTACAATTTTAGAGTTGTGCAACATCCCTGTGCCTAAGGGTGTTGAGTTAGACGGACACAGTATATTACCTTTAGTGGCAAATCCTTCTGCAGCCAGCGCCTACGATGTGCTATGCCTTGCCTGGCAAGAGCAATGGATGGTTCGTGAAGGTAACTGGAAACTGCTGTTTAACGATAATGGAGGGCTCGGTATAGCCAATAAACCTAAACTTGACCAAATCCACCTGGCCAACCTAACTGATATGCAACCCGAAGTTATAAACTACGCAAGTGAACATCCCGAAATCGTTGAACATTTAACCAGTTTGTACCAGGACTGGATTATGAAGGTAACTCCTAAAGAATTATTGAATCCGGTTGAAAGTTTACCGTAATTAAATAAATCTATATTCAGCTCGTATTTATATATTCTACCATGAAGAAACTATTTAGCATACTTTCTGTGTTGTTTCTATCAATTACTGCAGGTTACACTCAAATCTCAGAGAAGGCATTTACAGATTATTCCAATGATGCAAGGCCCCGTGTTTGGTGGCATTGGCTGAATGGAAATATCTCAAAAGAGGGTATCACACATGATCTTGAAGAGATGAAAAAAATCGGGATTGGCGGAGCTTACATTTTTGAAGTTACGGATAATATACCTGAAGGACCGGTTAGGATGTTTACCCCAAAATGGTATGATCTCTTGTATTTTGCTATGTCTGAATCAAATCGTCTCGGCCTCGTTCTTGGAATGCATAACTGCCCTGGTTGGTCAGCAAGCGGAGGTCCCTGGATTACATCTGAACTGTCTATGAAGAAATTAGTCTGGAGTGAATCCTTCTTAAACGGTGGTGATAACATCAATCAAAAGATAGGAATGCCCGATAAAGAAGAGGGTTATTACAAAGATATCGCTTTAATAGCTTTCCCTACCCTTCCAAATGATGGAACAGAAAATGGTTATCGTATTGATAATTGGAAAATCAAAGCGGGTTTTGTAAGAGATAATCGCAAACCAGACGATACTGCACATATTCAAAAAGCCATAAAGGAGAATATCATATTTAGGAATAAAATCATCAACTTAAGTTCCATGATGAATAGTGATGGTATCCTAAAATGCAATTTGCCCTCAGGGAAATGGACAATTTTACGTTTTGGCTATACTTCTACAGGAAAAAAAAATGCACCTGCAACAAAGGAAGGATCAGGTTTAGAATGTGACAAATTCAGCAAAACAGCGGTTGCGTTTCACTTCAACTCGTACATGCAAGACTTAATAAAAAGGGCAGGAACTTTAGCTCCAAAAACTTTCAAAAATATTGATATCGATAGTTATGAAGCAGGAGAATCAAATTGGACTGCTCTTTTTGATAAAGAATTTGCAGAGAGAAGAGGTTATGATTTACTCACATTCCTGCCGGTCATGACAGGTAGAGTGGTCGAATCAACAGAAATCTCAGAACGCTTCCTCTGGGATATTAGAAGAACAATTGGCGATCTTTTCGCGGATAATTATTATGGGGTTATGGCTGAAATGATTAAAAAAAATGGAATGACTTTTAATTCCGAAACCTATGGCACACAAATGGCTGACTTTATTGAAATAGGAGGAAAGGCAGATATCCCTATGTGTGAATTCTGGAATAAGGAAAAGAATACCCACTATTCTGTGAAAATGATGACATCCGCAGGAAACGTATATGGTAAGAATATTGTGGAGGCTGAATCATTTACCGACGCTGCAAAAGAAGGAGTATGGATCTATCCTTACCAACTTAAAGAACAAGGTGATGAGATGTATGCCCGCGGAGTTAACCGCTTCGTATTTCATTCATTCCCTCATCAAATGAATACGATAGCAAAACCCGGGATGACCATGGGACCTCATGGAATTTTTATGGGTTGGTCAAATCCATGGTGGGAACAGGGTAGTGTATGGATAGACTACCTTTCTCGTTGTCAGTCTATGTTACAACAAGGTAAAACGGTTTCGGATATTCTTTACTTTGTTGGTGAGGACGTACCTTTGAAAATTGATGATACAAAAATAAAAAATCTTCCGGGTTACCGGGCAGACTATTGTGATGCTAATATCTTACTAAATAAGACGAGAGTTATAAATGGTCGAATTGTCCTGGAATCCGGTACAAGTTATGACCTTTTGATTTTGCCTGATAATGAAGGGATGAGCTTACCCGTTTTAGAAAAAATTAGTGCGTTTGTGAAGCAGGGTGCATGGGTAGTTGGAAAAAAACCTTTTTATTACCCAGGGCTCAAAGGCTACCCTGAAAATGACACCAAAGTACAGCAACTTGCCAATGAATTGTGGGATAATTGTGATGGCTTAAATGTCAAAGAACACTCAGTAGGAAAAGGTAAGATTATTTATGGAAAATCCGCCCTGGATGTTCTTCATGAGCTTAAGTTAAAACCTGATTTTACCTACACTACCAATGGCAAGGAATTTATATTGAACTACCTTCACAAAAAAGTTGACAACAAGGATTTTTATTTTTTGGCAAACCACAGCTCTGTCAAAGAAGTGGTAAACTGTACATTCAGGGTTACAGGGAAAATACCCGAACTTTGGTATCCCGACACGAAAGAAATGAAGGTCTTGTCTGCATATAAAAGCAAAGATGGCTGCACGCAAATTGATATTCCATTTGATGAAAGCAGTTCCGTTTTCGTAGTATTTAGAAAACCACAAGAGAGTAATAATACAAACATTATTGATGTTAGCCTGAATGGTTCTCCTATATCAAATTCGGTTATGCAGGATAATCTGTTTTTACCAGCTAATATTTCCACTTCAGTTAATGGAAAAACTCAGTTAGAGGCATTTAAGTCGGGTGTTTACCAGTTAAAAACAGCAACGGGACAGTCTCTTGAGTTCAAGATTGATGGTGTGGATCAACCTTTAAAAGTTACGGGGGCATGGACGGTGAGCTTTGACGAAAAAATGCGAGCACCAAAATCTATCGTCTTCAACGAGCTAATGTCGTGGACACAAAGTGAAGTGGAGGGCATAAAATATTACTCCGGAGCAGCAAACTACACCAAAGTAGTGGAAGTGTCGCAAAGTACGCTCTCGTTAGATAAGAATATTTACCTCGATCTGGGGGAGGTGGCAAATGTAGCTACTGTAAAAATTAATGGGAAACAAATTGGAATACTTTGGAAGCCACCGTATAGACTGGATGTGAAAAAATCACTCAAAGCCGGTAAAAATACTTTGGAAGTTATTGTGAGTAACTCCTGGGTAAATCGCCTCATTGGGGATGAGCAATATCCATCCGATTATGAATATGTTAAGATATTAAAAGCAACCTTTGGCGGCTCTTTGGGCATAACAAACATTCCATCCTGGTTTCAAAATGGGGAACCAAAACCCGGGAGCGAAAGAATTCTATTTTCCACCTGGAGGCACTTTAGTGAAGATTCTCCATTGCAGGAAGCTGGACTATTGGGACCAGTTCAACTTGTTACAAGTAAGATAATATTCATCCCCAATAATTAATCATGGTCTGCTGAAAGACTCATATTACACACATACTATGATATTTAACTTGATTAAATTTGAATGTGATGCAAGAAAATTGGACTATATTGTCGAAAATCATTGCATTTAATATTTCGGTGCGCTGCACCTACAAATGTTATGATGCGATTCTCCTGCAAATATCAAAGTGCGCTGCACCTAAAAATAGCTTTCTAATAACCTAAAAAGCCACAGAGTGGCAAAATATTTGTAGAACAGATTATATAACCACAGATTAAAGGTGCAGAGCGCCGAAATAAATAAAACAATTAATGATGTGGTTGAGTTTTTCAGCAGACCCTATATAGGAGAAAAAACCTTAGCGTTTTCATTTATTCACTATATTTATGTGATTTTACGCAAGAGACATCCGGAAATAAAATTGAAATTATTAAATCTGTGAAAATGAAAAAACTTTTAATATTAATTCTGGCTATATTTAACTTCACTGGCTGCAAAGCTCAGGTAAATAAAATGTTTGGGAAACGCCCGAATATTTTATGGATAATGATAGAAGATTGGGGATATGATCTTTCCTGTTATGGAGCAAAAGGAGTAAAAACCCCAAATATCGACAGACTTGCATCAGATGGTATCAGGTTCACTAATTCTTTCTGCACGGCGCCTGTCTGCTCTCCTTCACGATCAGCAATGATGACAGGGTTTCACCAGGATTATATTGGTTGTGGTCAGCATCGTACAAGTGGACCCGGTTTTGAAAAAAAAGCACTTCCTTTTGGTATTAAACCTATACCTCATTTGCTGGAAGAGGCCGGTTATTATACTTGTTTAATTGATAAAAAAACGGACTGTAATTTTACAACAGAGAGACCTCTGTTTAAAGGGAAGGATTGGTCTGAAAAAAAAGAAGGTCAGCCGTTTTATGCACAAGTCTCCTTTAGCGGAACTCACCGAACCTGGCAGAATGATACTATTAATCCACTTGATATAAGTGCTGTTGAAGTACCTCCGTTTTATCCTGACAATGCATTTATACGCCGTGACCTTGCTACAGGTCTGGAAGCTGTACAGAATGTTGACAGGCAAATCGGGATACTCCTGAAACGGCTTGATGATGAGGGCTTAAGTGAAAATACCCTTGTGTTTTTTATTGCCGATAATGGAAAATGTATTGCAAGAGGAAAACAATTTCTCTACGATCAGGGTATGATTGTCCCAATTATAGCAAGATGGCCAGGCTATATTACTCCAAATCAGGTAAGCGACAATATGGTTATGACCATTGACATTTGTGCCACAATACTTGACGCAGCCGGTATTAAACCCGGATATGAGCTTCATGGTAAAAACCTTTTCGGGAAAGAGGTGGCAGAAAGAAAATATGTTTTTGCTGCAAGAGATAAAATGGATCAGACTTTCGATGCAATGAGAGCAATCAGATCAAAAGAGTTCAAACTGATTCAAAACCTTATGCCTGAGAGACCTTACTGTCAGTTTAACCAGTATAAGGAAGCAACTTATCCTGATCTTGCCATGTTGAATTTTATGTATTTAAAGGGCGAACTGACTCCCGGCCAGGCTAAATTTATGGCTGCAACTAAACCGGAAATTGAGTTATTTGATCTTGGAAAAGATCCATTTGAATTGAAGAACCTTGCTGATGATCCGGCATATTATTCTATAAAAAAAGAATTGCTTTCTGATCTGATGGCATGGAGAAAATCAATTAATGACCCGGGTGTAAGCGACGATTTCAGAAAAGGAGGATGGCCCTCAGCTTATCCTACGCGCTCGCTTGAAGAATGGACCGAAATTGTAGGAAAGTGGGAAAAATGGTTGTTTAGTGATCCAAAGGTAAAAGCTGAATTCCCTAAGATTAAAACTCCGGATAATATGATAGTCAGGTAGTAAAACTACATTTTAAAATTTTAACAGTATAAAATTTTTGTAATGTTTTATCGCCTCTCAAGACCCAGATAAGGCTATTATAAAACATCAGCGTGGGTCTTTACCCGTTATCTGCTGCTACTGAGGTACTGGTATACCCGCACTCACAAATAAGAAAAGCCCACGCCTTGACGTGAGCGTATCGCTTATTAACCTGTGAGTACTAAAAATTACCAGTTTTCTGTAACAGGATAATCGCTAATGCTGATTATTTAAAAACAATAATGAATTTACCTTGTCGGGCCTGTTTAAAAAACGGGATGGTCTACTCGGAAAATTCTCTGTCTTCAAAGCCTCCCCAAACCGATGTGTCAACATAAAATTTCATGTTTCAAAGGTATGAAAAAAAGTCAAATAAAGATTTGGCAATACAAACGAGTATTTTACTAACCTTTATTTCTGGTTAAT
>JAPLEB010000019.1 GCA_026391555.1 Bacteroidia bacterium
GGAGGCACAGCCTCCAACCACCCCCCTCATAAAAACACAAGTATCTGTCATTCTGAGCGAAACGAAGTGATGCGAAGAATCTCCTTCTAATTTCATATATTATCCGTTTAATAGTGATTTTAAATATTTTATTAAAAGGGCACCTCTATTAACTTCTTTTTTTACTGACGTTGTTTGACAGAAATTTAATACAGGATTTTCTAAAAACCTACACGAAGTAGCGCCGAAGGCAATCATGTACCGATGCATCTGTAACAATAAATTCTTCTATGAGTTTAGTCTTTCTATCGGCTTTTACATGGTTCTTATTACCGTAAAAAGTATTGTTGTTTTTCTTAGTCCATCTACTCACATAGATTCCATCATATCACAACCATGACTTTTAATATCATAATCATATTCCAGTGGTTAATATGTATCTCCAATCTTCTTACTACTTACTTCTTACTTCTTACTACTGACCTGCCCTGCGATTATATAACTCCTGCCAACCCTCTGTTCCTGAATCTTCAGCAGGTTGCCTCTTTTCTGTGACTTTTCTTTCAAGCTTTTTAATAATAACGCTCCGGGTTCCTCTTCCTTCTCCTATGCCCTTGTCAGCATAATAATCAACCCAGGCAATAAACTTGTTGATTTGATGAGGTAACATTACCGGAGTACTTAAATAATCCAGATAGTTTATTTCGTTTCTAAAAGCATAATTGTCATAATTCTGTTCCCATACATCAACAAAATATACTAATGGATCAAGATTTGAAAATACAATAATACCATTGCCATCAGTATAACCTTCGGAGATTAAATTATTTTGACTATGTTTTTCCCAATCGCTTATAGAAGAAAAGAGATATACGCTTGCATCTGCAACCGGAGTTTCATTATAGTATTCCAAAACCTCAATTTCGAGAAGTGTAGGTACTATCACCTCAAGAGTCAGTGTTGCTTTGTCATCCAGACCACTTTTCGAAATTGCAGTTAAGGTTACTTCAAATATACCAGTTATGTTAAATATATGGTTTGGACTTTCCTCATTGGATATGAAACCATCGCCGAAATCCCATTCAAATCTTTTAGCATTGTGAGAATCATTTGTAAAAAGTACCTTATGTCCAACTTCAGGTTCAATTGTATCGGTATAGAAATGAGCCTCCGGGGTTGATTGACATGAGAAGATAATGAGCGGCAGAACCAGAGCCAGATAAAAAATCTTTTTCATTTTATTAAGTTTTTACGTTCAGAGTCATAATTTCAAAATACGTGCCATGTTTTTTAATGCAGGTAGCAGGTAGTAAATCCTTCTTCAGACTTCGGACTTCGGACTTCACTCAAAGTGTCGCTGATAAATAACAAAATATTAATTATCTTTGCACTCCAATAAAAAGTAGAGTTCAGAATGATAAAGATAACTTTTCCTGACGGATCTGCAAGAGAGTATAAAAAAGGAATAAGCAGTCTCGAAATCGCGGAACAGATTAGTCCACGGTTGGCAAAAGAGGTGTATGCTGCCACGGTAAACAGTGAGATTTGGGATCTTACAAGACCTATTAATAATGATGCGACACTGAAACTTCATAAGTGGGAAGATGATGCAGCGAAACATGCATTCTGGCACTCTTCGGCCCACCTTATGGCTGAAGCGCTGGAATCTTTATACCCGGGAATGAAATTTGGTATTGGCCCGGCTATTGAGAATGGTTTTTACTATGATGTTGATCCTGGCGATGGTAAAGTGATTACAGAAGCTGATCTTCAGACTATTGAGAACAGGATGAAAGAGCTTGCTGCTAAAAATCTTTCTTTCAACAGAAGAGATGTTTCCAAAAATGAAGCTCTCGGTATTTTTTCAAAAAAAGGCGATGAATACAAGACTGAACTTATCAGCGAACTCCAGGACGGAACAATAACATTATATACTCAGGGTAATTTTACAGATCTCTGTAAGGGACCACACCTCCCATCGACCGAACCGTTAAAAGCAATAAAGTTGCTAAGTGTTGCAGGCGCTTACTGGCGAGGGAATGAAAAAAGGAAAATGCTGACAAGAATATATGGTATCACATTTCCAAAACAAAAATTACTTGACGACTACCTGGTTTTTCTTGAGGAGGCAAAGAGAAGGGATCATCGCAGGATCGGGAAAGAACTTGAGTTGTTCACCTTTTCTCCAAAAGTCGGAATGGGCCTTCCTCTATGGCTGCCAAAAGGGTCGGATATCAGACAGAATTTAATTACATTTCTGACAGGAATTCTCAGGAAAAGAGGATATAAAATTGTCACTACCCCGCATATAGGCAACGTAAATCTTTATAAAATCTCAGGCCATTTCGAAAAATATGGCGCCGACTCATTTCAGCCCATCTCAACGCCGCAGGAAGGTGAACAGTTTATGCTCAAACCAATGAATTGCCCTCACCACTGCGAGATTTATAATGCTACCCCCCACTCATATAAAGATCTTCCATACAGGATGGCAGAATTCGGGACAGTGTACAGGTATGAACAGAGCGGTGAGTTACACGGACTGACCCGGGTCAGAAGTTTTACCCAGGATGATGCTCATCACTTTTGCAGGCAGGATCAGTTGAGAGAGGAGTTTAAAAGCATCATTGACTTGATTTTATACGTATTTAAAATTCTTAACTTCAACGATTTTACAGCACAGGTTTCATTACGTGACCCCGATAACAAGCAGAAGTATATCGGATCAGATGAAAACTGGGAAAGAGCGGAACGCGATATTATTGAAGCAGCTGCAGAGAAAAAACTCGAGACAACTATAGTAACAGGAGAGGCAGCATTCTATGGTCCAAAACTCGATTTTATGGTAAAAGATGCAATCGGAAGAAAATGGCAGCTTGGTACAATCCAGGTTGACTACAACCTGCCTGAGAGGTTCGACCTGACTTACAACGGCAGTGACAATCAGAAACACCGACCGGTTATGATCCACAGGACAATATTCGGATCGATGGAACGGTTTGTTGCAGTTTTGATTGAAAATACTGCAGGGAAATTTCCACTCTGGCTTGCACCGGAAAAAGCAGTCATCTTGCCAATAAGTGAAAAATTCAATGTTTATGCAGGAAAAGTTTTGGAAATTCTAAATAATTCCGATATTTGCACACTAATTGACGACAGAAGCGAAAAAATAGGTAAGAAGATCAGGGATAGTGAATTAAAGAAGATTCCATACCTTCTGATAGTAGGTGAAAAAGAGGTTGAAAGCGAAACAATCGCTGTCAGGAAGCAGGGTGAGGGCGATGTAGGCAGCATGAAAATTGAAGAATTTGTGAGTTTTATTAACTCTGAGATTAAAAAAGAAATTGCATTATAATGCACGGCAGGTAATTTTAGTATTAACAAAAATAAGGAGGAAAGAGCTATAGCTTTACCAATTAGGCGAAGCCCGGCAAGGGTTACCCAGCCGGCTCACAAAATTAATAACAGGATCACTGCAAAAGTTGTCAGAGTTGTCGGTGAAGAAATAGAAGCAGACGTAATGAGTATCCAGGATGCTCTTAAGCTGGCAGATAACCTGGAACTCGATCTTGTTGAAATTTCCCCCAATGCGGATCCCCCTGTTTGTAGAATTGTTGATTATCAGAAATTTCTTTATCAGCAGAAAAAAAAACAGAAAGAGATTAAGGCCAAAACATCAAAAGTTGTGGTGAAGGAGATAAGATTTGGGCCGAACACTGATGATCATGATTTTAATTTTAAGCTTAAACATGCAATGAGGTTCCTCGAAGATGGGGCAAAAGTGAGAGCTTATGTATTCTTTAAAGGAAGATCAATTTTATTCAAAGAACAGGGTGAAGTGCTGTTGTTACGGTTTGCCAACGCCCTTGAAGAATACGGGAAGGTGGAACAGCTCCCAAGACTCGAAGGAAAGCGAATGATAGTATCCTTTTCGCCTAAAAAGAAAAAATAGTTTTAATATATTTGATAGAGAGAAATGCCAAAAATGAAGACTAATCCCGGTGCAAAGAAAAGATTTTCTCTGACCGGAACCGGAAAGATCAAGCGTAAACATGCATTTAAAAGTCACATCCTTACGAAAAAATCAACCAAACGTAAGAGAAATCTTACCTATACAGGTCAGGTTCACAAAACGGATCTTAAAAACGTTAAGCTGTTGCTCGCGATGAAATAATTGTTAAACGCATTGATAAAATTAATTATAGTATTAACAGATTGTTCAGCAATAAAGAGTCTTTAACCGGGCCGCTGACATTCAAAAAAATGAGTTATGCCAAGATCAGTAAATTCAGTTGCTTCACGTGCCAGGAGAAAAAAGGTACTTAAGCAGACAAAAGGAAACTTCGGATCGCGAAGAAACGTAATAACTGTTGCAAAGAATACCCTCGACAAAGGATTAGGATATGCTTATCGCGACAGGAAGAAAAAGAAAGGCCTGTTCAGGGCTTTATGGATTCAGAGGATTAATGCAGGTGTACGTCAGTACGATATGAGCTATTCGGAATTTATCGGTAAAGTAGCTCAAAAGGGAATCACTCTTAACAGAAAAACTCTTGCAGACCTTGCAATGAACCATCCTGAAGCTTTTAAAGCTATAGTAGAGAAAGTTAAGTAAGATACTTGCTAACATGAAAAAAGGTACGTGCGATGCATGTCCCTTTTTTATTTTCGCCTCACCCTAAATCCCTCTACTGTAGGAGATGGATTTATCTATTTGATTATCTTTTTCTTACCCCCTTCTCTTTTAGGATAAGGGGGCAGGGGGTTGAGGTTTTATCTTGCTTTCATAAACATCCTGCTCCACCTGATCCTTTTAATACCCTTTGCCTCCTTATCCAGCGATAACCAGATGAACTTTGGAGTTCCAACGATATGATCTTCAGGTACAAAACCCCAATATCGTGAATCCGCAGAATTGTGACGGTTATCTCCCATCATCCAGTAATAGCCCATTTTGAATGTGTAACTGTCTGAAGGAACATTATTGATATAAATAGTACTTCCTTCAACCCTCAGATCATTATCCTCGTAGACATCTATTATCCTCTCAAACAGACAGAGATTTGAGGTATCGAGCTTAACTGTTGTTCCTTTCACGGGCATCCATATCGGGCCATAATTGTCTTCGTTCCATCCATAATAAGGGCTATACGGAAAAATATGAGGAGCATATTCCCCTTCTCTTGCAAAAACAGGGGAAACCTCTGAGACATTTGAAAATTTGGATATTGCCTCAGCGTTCGCTTTTGTCAGAGGCATCAGGTAAGCCGACCCGGAGATCATCGTCTGGTCAGATATGGAGACCTTTAACCGTTCAAATGCTTTTGGATTTATAGTTGTTCCGTTTGTTCCAATAACATAAGTTGTTTGCTGCGTATTATTGTCGGGAACAATTTTACCATTTACATAAAGCACTCCTGATCTGATCGTTATAGTATCGCCTGGAATACCGATACACCTTTTTACATAATTATCTCTTCTGTCGACCGGCCGGTAAATTACAGTATATTTCTCCCAAATCTCTTTTCTTGCCATTTGAGAATAGTATTTGTCCGGTTTTGGTGCAGCACTACCATAACTATCCCTCATTTTCATATCTCTGGCATTTCTTCTGACAATCTCATAATAGCTGGTTGCCTGTTCTTCCACAACAACAGTATCTCCGGCAGGGAAGTTGAAAACGATCGGATCGTTATTCTTTACCTTACCTCCCCCTGCCAGACGTTTATATGGCCAGATAATCAGATTGGACCACGATTTACTTTTAGTGAGTGGCAAAGTATGCTGGGTAAATGGAAATGCAATCGGCGTATTTGGCATTCTTGGACCATAAGCAAGCTTGCTTACAAAAAGATGATCGCCAACCATTAATGATTTCTCCATGGAGGGAGTTGGAATACGGTAATTCTGAAAAAGAAAAATATTAATTAGTGTAACCGCGATCACTGCGAAAATCAAAGCATCAAGCCATTCGATAAAGGCATTGTTCCTGCCATTTCGTTTTTTCCAGAAGGTCCAGTTTACCTTCTCGCTGATGTATAAATCAAATATTATCCCCAAACCGGGCAGCAACCAATAATTACCAATCCAGATAACTACCAGAATATAAAGAATTGCTGCTATTGCAAACCTTACATATTTTTTTGAAAAAAATTCAGTCATAATAAAATCTTTTTTTAGAACCGGTAAAAGTAAAAATATTAATCAGAATCCCATCACGTCTTTCATGGTGAATATTCCCTTTCTTGAATAAATAAACTCAGCGGCAACAACTGCTCCCAGTGCTAAACCCTTCCTGTTTTTGGCTTCATGCTTCAGACTTATTGTGTCAATCTCCGAATCCCAGGTAACGGTATGGGTTCCGGGAACTACCCCTTCGCGTACAGAACGTATTGGGATACAATTGCTTGCCTCTTCATTCTCAAAACACCATTTCTTATATTCTGAATGCTGCTCAACGATACCTACTGCTAATACTATTGCAGTACCGCTTGGAGCATCAAGTTTTTTTGTATGATGAATCTCCTCAATTGAAACATTATAGCTATGGTAACGGTCCATCAGTTTTGCAAGTTCTGTGTTGAGCCTGAAAAAAAGATTAACTCCTATGCTGAAATTTGAAGAGTGTATAAAAGATGTGCTATTCTTATTACAGATATCAACAGCCTTTTCGTAATCTTCCAGCCAGCCCGTGGTACCGGATACAACAGGGACTTTCATTGTGAAACATTTAACAATGTTATTAAATGCAACACCTGGTGACGAAAACTCAATGGCAACATCAATTCCCTTCAGATTAGCCTCATTCAGATCGGCAGTATTATCCTGATCTATAATAAGTTTAATAACATGACCTCTTTGAATTACTATGGCCTCAATTTCATGACCCATCCTTCCATAACCTATCAATGCAATATTCATATTCAATTTTTTTACGAAAATACCTGTTTTGATTTTGCATACAACATTAAAAATCAATAAAATTCTTAATAAGAAGTTAAATTTCCTGGTGCACCATAGTGCCTTTTTGTTGCAAATACAAATGCCACAGACACCAGAACACAAAGCATCACAAAGAAAAAATTAGTAAATGAATAATTTCATATATTTCCAAATAATAAAATATTAAGTATGAACCGAGCATGTTTAACTAAAAACGCAAACTTGCATGAACAAAATCAACATGCGAGCTCCATCCGACCTTTTAAAAATAATTTTGTACGGATAAAAATCATAATCATCACATTATCAATAATAGCCATGATATATACCGGTTCATGCACCCAAAAAGAGAAAGCCGACCTGGTAATAGTTAACGGAAAGGTTTTCACAGTTAATAAGGATTCTCCTACGGCTGAAGCAATTGCAGTTAAGGGAGAAACTATTATTGCAGTTGGATCAACTGCGGAAATTACGGGGATGATAAAAGAGGGTTCTACAAAAGTTATAGATGCCGGCGGAAGGCTTGTAATACCGGGGTTTAACGATGCTCATGTGCACTTTGGCCCGCTTGATCCTGATTACATTGAACTTCGCTATATTACAGATCCTTCGGTCATTACGGAAAAAGTAAAAGCACAGGTTGCAAAGTCAAAACCAGGTGAACTGATCAGAGGCGGCCATTGGGAACATGAGATGTTCTCAGATAAAAAATGGCCCACAAAGGAACTTATCGATAAAGTTTCCCCTTATAATCCTGTGATACTAAGCAGAGCGGACGGACATTCAGTTCTCGTAAACACTTATGTACTAAAAGCTTCCGAAATCACAAAAAATACACCTGACCCTTTCGGTGGGGAGATACAGAAAGACCCTGTAACCGGTGAACCAACAGGTATATTAAAGGAAAATGCTGAAGGTTTGATAAAAACCGGAGAAGTTAAACCAAATAGAACTACTGAGGAAGATACTACCAGATTATGGCAGGGATACCTGCTTGCCATAAAGGAAGCACGTGAACTGGGTGTCACAAGTATCCAGGTTCCCGGCAGTGCCGATTTCGATGCGTATGAAAAACTTCAGAAAGAAGGATTACTAACCAGCAGGATCGATATCGGAAAATCACTGACAGGTGATACCCTTATTCTAAAGAATTACATCGAGATTGCAAAGAAATATCCAAAAGAAGGAAACTGGATCAGATTCGGATACCTGAAAGCCTTTATAGATGGAACAATAGGATCAGGAACAGCATTAATGTTTGAACC